>NZ_VILA01000052.1:0-385 GCF_009712025.1 Dolichospermum sp. UHCC 0406 | reverse complement strand
AACCGCTGACATCCTGCTTGCAAAGCAGGCGCTCTACCAACTGAGCTAAACCCCCAAAAACAATTAAAAATTGATAATTAAAAATTAAAAACAAAGATATTCTGCATTTTTAATTCTTAATTTTGCATTTTTAATTGGTTCAGGTGGGCCATCCTGGACTCGAACCAGGGACCTCACCCTTATCAGGGGTGCGCTCTAACCACCTGAGCTAATAGCCCTTATCGAACCAAATCATAGTTTGAAAGCTTTACTTCAAGTCTGCGACCGACCTAGGTTAGACCAATTTAGGCTCTATTAGCAATTTTCATTGCTGTCGAAATTCTAAATGGATTAGGTCTCCCTAAAAGGAGGTGATCCAGCCACACCTTCCGGTACGGCTACCTTG
>NZ_VILA01000051.1:0-1916 GCF_009712025.1 Dolichospermum sp. UHCC 0406 | reverse complement strand
AGGCTACAGTAAAGCTTCATAGGGTCTTTCTGTCCAGGTGCAGGCAGTCCGTATCTTCACAGACATTCCTATTTCGCCGAGTCTCTCTCTGAGACACCATCCAGATCGTTACGCCTTTCGTGCGGGTCGGAACTTACCCGACAAGGAATTTCGCTACCTTAGGACCGTTATAGTTACGGCCGCCGTTCACCGGGGCTTCAGTCGCCAGCTTTACTTTCGCTGACCAGCTTCCTTAACCTTCCGGCACTGGGCAGGCGTCAGCCCCCATACGTCCTCTTGCGAGTTGGCGGAGACCTGTGTTTTTGGTAAACAGTCGCCTGGATCTCTTCACTGCGACCCACGTCTGAGGTGGGCACCCCTTCTCCCGAAGTTACGGGGCCATTTTGCCGAGTTCCTTAGAGAGAGTTATCTCGCGCCCCTTGGTATTCTCAACCTCCCTACCTGTGTCGGTTTCGGGTACGGGTGTTCTATCTTCATCACATAGCGAGCTTTTCTTGGCACTATCCTTCACCACTCGGAGTTCGTAAACTCCTCCCAAACCAATCAGGGTATGGCTATCTTTGATGCGTCCCTCTCTATGCTCCCACAGAACAGTAAGTGACTATTGACACTTTGTCCATCGACTACGCCCTTCGGCCTCGCCTTAGGTCCCGACTAACCCAGAGTGGACGAACCTGGCTCTGGAACCCTTAGGGTTTCGGGGTGTATGATTCTCACATACATTTGCGCTACTCAAGCCGACATTCTCACTTCCGTTTCGTCCACAGCTGCTCGCCGCTACTGCTTCAACCTACGACGGAACGCTCCCCTACCGATTAATAATTTAATATCAATCCCACAGCTTCGGTACATCGCTTAGCCCCGTTCATTTTCGGCGCAAGATCGCTTGACTAGTGAGCTATTACGCACTCTTTCAAGGGTGGCTGCTTCTAGGCAAACCTCCTAGTTGTCTAGGCAATCTCACCTCCTTTATCACTTAGCGATGATTTGGGGACCTTAGCTGGTGGTCTGGGCTGTTTCCCTCTTGACAATGAAGCTTATCCCCCACTGTCTCACTGGCAATGTCTTCTTCTGGGTATTCTGAGTTTGTCTCGATTTGGTACCGGTCTCCCAGCCCGCACCGAAACAGTGCTTTACCCCCCAAATTTAACCATTACCGCTGCGCCTCAACACATTTCGGGGAGAACCAGCTAGCTCCTGGTTCGATTGGTATTTCACCCCTAACCACACCTCATCCGCTGATTTTTCAACATCAGTCGGTTCGGACCTCCACTTGGTGTTACCCAAGCTTCATCCTGGACATGGTTAGATCACCAGGGTTCGGGTCTATAAACACTGATTTATCGCCCTGTTCAGACTCGGTTTCCCTTTGGCTCCAGCATTCTCGCTTTAACCTACCAGTGCCTATAAGTCGCCGGCTCATTCTTCAACAGGCACGCGGTCATCCGTTAAATCGGACTCCCACTGCTTGTAAGCTTATGGTTTCATGTTCTATTTCACTCCCCTTCCGGGGTTCTTTTCACCTTTCCCTCGCGGTACTTGTTCACTATCGGTCACACAGTAGTATTTAGCCTTACGAGGTGGTCCTCGCTGATTCACATGGAATTCCTCGTGCTCCATGCTACTCGGGATTCAGCTACTATCCTTTGACTTTCAACTACGGGACTTTCACCCCCTCTGGTACAGTATTTAGCTGTTTCGTTTAGTCTCTAGATTCGATCTCGCTGTCCCACGACCCCAGAAGATAAATCCTCTGGTTTAGGCTCTTCCCCTTTCGCTCACCACTACTGAGGGAATCTCTAGTTTGATTTCTCTTCCTCCAGCTACTAAGATGTTTCAGTTCGCTGGGTTGGCTCTTTCCTGTCTATATATTCAACAGGTAGTACATAGGGTTGCCCCATTCGGACATTTCCGGC
>NZ_VILA01000050.1:0-1514 GCF_009712025.1 Dolichospermum sp. UHCC 0406 | reverse complement strand
CTAGACGAGGAGCGGAACTCCTTCAATTCGGGTAGGACAGACCGTAATTGGTTTGAGGTGTTCAGAATACACAAATTGGAGAAGAGCATGGTTAGGCACAGCAATAATGCTAGTGAATCTTGGATGACATTACCGTGGAAGAAATTCCGCCGTGACTTATTCCGCCTACAAAAACGAGTGTATAAAGCGATTCTTGCAGGAGACAAGCGTAAGGCAAAGTTCCTTCAAAAGCTAATTCTGAAATCTACCGCAGCAAGATTATTGGCTATCCGTCAAGTATCACAGCTAAACGCTGGGAAAAAAACCGCAGGAATTGACGGCAAAAAGTCCCTTAACTTTAAGGAACGCTTCGAGCTTAATGAACTGCTAAAAGCATCAGGTAGCAACTGGAAACACCAGGGGCTAAGAGAAATACCCATCCCCAAAAAGGACGGTACTACCAGGATGCTAAAAATCCCCACTATTGCAGACCGAGCCTGGCAATGCCTGGCAAAATATGCTCTAGAACCAGCACATGAAGCAACCTTCCACGCTAAGAGCTACGGTTTTAGAACGGGACGCTCGGCGCAGGACGCGCAGAAAATCTTGTTCAATAATCTAAACTCATCTAGTAACGGAAAAGATAAACGAGTTATAGAACTCGATATCGAAAAATGCTTTGACAGGATAAACCACACCGCCATAATGGATAGACTCATAGCTCCAAGGAGCATAAAGCAGGGAATCTTCCGCTGCTTAAAATCCGGGGTCAATCCAGAGTTTCCTGTACAAGGAACACCTCAAGGTGGAGTAGTAAGTCCACTTTTAGCTAACATCGCCTTAGATGGGATTGAAAGTATTCACAGACACCACATGATGTCTAATAGAAGAATCACAGACAATACCTCAACAAAACATATTATTGAACCATCAGTCCGTTACGCAGATGACATGGTAATAATATTACGACCACAGGATGATGCCCAAGAAATACTTGACAAAATCAACCAGTTTCTAGCAGAGCGGGGAATGAAAGTTAGTGAGAAAAAGACAAAGCTAACCGCCGCGACAGATGGGTTCGATTTCCTCGGCTGGAACTTCAAAGTCCAGAAAAACGGGAAGTTTAGATGCGTTCCTTCAGTGGACAACTTTAAATCTTTTCGCAAGAAAGTAAAAGCCATCGTCAACTGCTCGAATTATGGTGCTACTACCAAGGCTGAGAAATTAGCTCCCGTAGTTAGAGGTTGGAGGAACTACCATCGCTTCTGTAAGATGGACGGGTCTAGATTTTCCCTTTACCATATCCAACACAGAACATTCAAGGTATTCAATAAGGAAGCCAAAAAGAATCGCCATTCTAGCAAACAATTACTAGATAAAGCGTTCCCCGCAGTTCCTTACTCCGAAAATAAACACATCAATGTTAAAGGGGAGAAATCACCCTACGACGGAGATTTGAGTTACTGGAGCGAGCGTAACAGCAAACTCTATGACAATCATACCTCTAAAGCCCTCAAACGGCAAAACCATAAATG
>NZ_VILA01000004.1:195245-206238 GCF_009712025.1 Dolichospermum sp. UHCC 0406 | reverse complement strand
AAGTAATGCTACTTTGGTACTCAAATAATCTACAGGGGTTAGGAACTAGCCTCTCAGACGTGGATGATTCTAGCTCTACTTCAAACACCAGCAAACGCAAGAATGCTGGAAGTATGAAGCAACTAGGTCGTGCGAAGCGTCAAAAATCTCAGGCTCCGCTAGGGGATGTAGAAACCCCTGGCTCAAACGAAGTTAGCAAGGGGTAGTTCATAAGATATTTCTTAGGGAAGTTCCTTAGATCTCAATATCTGTATGAGACTAAAGGAAGAAAAACATTATAGTTTTAGCCAAGTTTAGGAGGATTTATGCGTGCAGTCTTAATGGCAGGTGGTTCAGGAACGCGGTTACGTCCTTTGACTTGCGATTTACCCAAACCAATGGTGCCTATTTTAAATCGTCCCATTGCTGAACATATTATCAACCTCCTGAAACGACACCAGATTTATGAAGTAATTGCTACATTACATTATTTACCAGATGTTCTCCGTGATTACTTTCAAGATGGTGGTGATTTTGGCGTACAAATGACCTATGCTATCGAAGAAGACCAACCATTAGGAACAGCAGGTTGTGTAAAAAATATTGCTGAACTATTAGATGAAACCTTTTTAGTCATTAGCGGTGATAGTATCACAGATTTTGATCTAACTGCGGCCATTGAATTTCATCAACAAAAACAATCAAAAGCCACCTTAATTTTAACCCGTGTGCCTAACCCCATTGAATTTGGTGTGGTAATTACCGACACCCAAGGACGGATTAACCGATTTTTAGAAAAACCCTCTACTAGTGAAATTTTTTCTGATACTGTTAATACTGGAACTTATATTTTAGAACCAGAAGTTTTAGACTATTTACCAGAAAATATTGAATGCGACTTTTCTAAAGATTTATTTCCCTTATTACTAGCCAAAAACGAGCCAATTTATGGTTATATTGCCGAGGGTTACTGGTGCGATGTGGGTCACTTGGATGCCTACAGACAAGCTCAGTATGATGGCTTAGAAAGAAAGGTAAAATTAGAAGTGGCTTATCCAGAAATTGCTCCCGGTTTATGGGTAGGAGCAAATACTTATATTGATCCTACAGCCAAAATTGAAACCCCAGCCATAATTGGTAACAATTGCCGCATTGGCGCGAGAGTAAAAATTGAAGATGGGACAGTAATTGGTGATAATGTCACAATTGGTGCTGATGCTCATTTAAAGCGACCAATTATTTGGAATGGAGCAATTATTGGTGATGAAGCCCAATTATCGGCTTGTGTAATTGCTCGTGGGACTCGTGTAGACAGACGCGCTCACGTATTAGAAGCGGCTGTAGTGGGTTCATTGTCTACCGTGGGAGAAGAAGCGCAAATCAGCCCTGGGGTGAGGGTGTGGCCGAGTAAAAAGATTGAGTCTGGGGCAATTTTAAATATTAATCTGATTTGGGGAAATACTGCCCAACGGAATTTATTTGGACAGCGCGGAGTCCAGGGTTTAGCCAATATTGATATTACCCCAGAGTTTGCGGTGAAGTTGGGCGCTGCCTATGGTTCGACTTTGAAACCAGGTTCAGTGGTAACGGTTTCTCGTGACCAGCGCAATGTTTCCCGCATGGTGACACGTTCTTTAATTGCTGGTTTAATGTCTGTCGGTGTGGATGTCCAGAATCTAGATACTACAGCCATTCCCATCGCTCGAACTGTGATCCCCACAATGTCAGTAGCCGGAGGGATTCATGTGCGGGTTCACCCAGAACGTCGGGATTATATCTTGATTGAATTTATGGATATTAAGGGGATTAATATCTCTAAAGCCCAAGAAAAGAAAATTGAAGGGGCGTATTTTAAAGAAGATATGCGTCGTTCCCAAAGTCATGAAATTGGTGATGTCGTCTATTCTAGTCAATTAGTGGATTGCTATGGTAAGGCTTTTGAAAAATTATTGAATGTGGATACTCTGCGGAACAGTCGGGCAAAGGTGGTCATTGACTATGTTTACGCTGTGTCTGGGGCAGTTCTGCCGCAAATGTTAGATAAATTTGGGGCTGATGCGGTGGTGCTAAATGCTAGTTTGAATAAAACGGCCATTTCCAACGCTGATAGAGAATTACTGCTAACTCAATTAGGCCATGTTGTGGAAGCGGTAAATGCTAATTTTGGTGTGCAGGTATCCGCTAATGGGGAACAACTCATATTAGTTGATGAATCGGGTTTTTCCATTCGGGGGGAAATGCTAACGGCGTTAATGGTTGATATGATGTTAACTGCAAATCCCAGAAGTTCGGTGGTTGTGCCGGTTCATGCTTCTAGTGCGGTGGAATTGGTCGCCCATCGTCATGATGGTCATGTGATTAGAACTAAAGCGAATCCGACGGCTTTAATGGAAGCTTGTCAGAAAAATCCCAATGTGGTTTTAGGTGGGAGTGGGGAAACTGGGTTTATTTTTCCCCAATTACATCCAGGCTTTGATTCGATGTTCTGCATTGCCAAGCTAATTGAAATGTTAACCATTCAAGAGCGATCGCTGGCAACCGTACGTTCTGAATTACCTCGTGTGATTAATAGAAGTTACACAGTTCGCTGTCCTTGGACTGCTAAGGGGGCGTTAATGCGCTATTTGGTGGAAACCCACCCAGCGCAAAATTTGGAGTTAATTGACGGTGTGAAAATCCGTCAACCCTATGATGACAATTGGCTGTTGGTTTTACCTGATGCCAGTGAGCCGCTAGTCCATCTCTATGTTAACAGTAGCGATCGGGATTGGGTTGATGAAACCCTCAGAGATTACCGCGCCCGTGTCCAGCATTTTGTGGAACGTGAACAGGAAAATTACCGGTTGGATATGTAATTTTTGGGGTGGGGTTTCCCCACCTTTTATGATGTTTTTTCTCACGCACAGACGCAGAGGCACTCCAGAGCAGGGGGAACGCATCTAAATTATCTTGACAAAATACTATTTTAGTGTATCAATAGCGAAGAAAACATATAATTGAATTCAAATGCTTACAAAATCCTTGATTAAACCGCGTTTACTTTGAAACCCATAGTTTTTTCTTAATTGGGTATTATTTGTCAAACTACTGATATAATAACCTGTCTCAACCTTCGTTTTCCCATTAGACATCTCCGGTAATTAAATGTGCGTGGTTTGAAACCCTTGTAGAGACGTTCTATAGAACGTCTCTACATTCATTTTCACCAGAGGTCTATTGACTTCAATTTTTCTTCGCATACATTTCTTAGATTGATATTACGCTACTAATAGTACCCTTTTTATCCATTCATATAAGTTACATTTTGTCAAAATAAATTAGATGCGTTTCCCCTGGTACAGTGGGAACTAAAACTGCACGGTCTAGATATTTATTTCCCCGTTCACAGGAGGTTTCTGGACTGAATAAACACCCATGACAAGCTGCCCAATGTAGAGAAGTTGTTCCCTTCAAAGGGGTATGTTCTGCACACAAGGGGTCAGAAGTACACAACTGCATCTGTTCTAAAGCTTGGTCAATATGATAACCCAGCTTTTTTGGTTCTCCCAAACTTACTAAGCCTCCCAAAGTTCCCTCGCTGTCAGGTGCTGCGGTGTAAATCAGTACACCTGCCATTGGACTACCTTCTTCTTGAGGACGTTTGGAGTAAATTCGTTCTTTTAAACTGGCAGCATTATAGCCACACTCTATTGCCATTTGTCGCATGAGGGCATGGGCGAAAGAGTGTAGTAAAATATAGCGAACTCCAGGGAATGTTATTTTCACTGGGTCGAGAGAACGAATTTTACACCACTGTTTATGAGCTTCAAAAGCTCGATTTTGATAATCTTGTAATAGTTGACTTTGTTCCCATTGACTCAATTTTTCTTCGTTAAACTGAATAAAAATACCTTCCCCTTTTACCTCACTTGCGGGAACCCATTGAGGATTTTTCCGGCTCAAGTCTACTAAATGTTCCGTGAGTATTTCCCCTTCATCTATAAAGTCACCCGGTGATTGAATCCGTGTAAAACTAATTAGGGCGCGAACTTCCCGCAATCTTTCTGCTAATACAACTTGGGAAAAATAATCTTCATAGCCAGCAGGAGGTTTGACTGGTTTTAACTGAAAATCTGGTGTATTAAAATTGGGGTCTGCTTGGGAAAAAATTTCCCATTCTGGAGTTTTTAAGTCCCTGGCATTTTTATCATCTGAATTACTTTCTTGTTGATTTTGTTTTTCTTCAATTATTGTCCAGATTTCTTCTAGGGGATGTTTTGATAATTCGGTTAATAAGTCAGGAAATTGACCGATCGCTTGTAATAAATCTAGATTACTTTTTAAAATATCTTGGCTGGTAGCTTTATTTAAAACGTGCCAATATTGCTCGATTATTTGGAATAATTGATGGGAACTTTCAGGAATTGACAAAGCGGAAAGGGTAATGGGAAACCAACTATTAGATGCACCTAATAAAATGGTTTTCATTTGTTTGTCGCAGGTATCATCAAAGTCACGTAAATGGGGATGACGGGCGCGACAACGAGGCATATTTTCTTTTCCGCTTTCACCAAAAGCATCTGATAAAGGGCGTTGTTGACCACAACTGCATATTACAAAAATATCGCTGGGAGAACCAGATACACCATATTCTTCAAATCTCAAAGCGCCATTACAGTTAATATTTTCTCCTCGATGGACAAAGTAACTCCAGGGAAAATCATCTAAATGTCCTCTTTCACAAGAAACAAGAAACCGTGAGGGTATGGCTGTTGGTTCTTTTTTGCTTTTAGGACAATTTTTATGAACATATTTAGTTTGATCTGGTCGGTAAGGATTTTCTTTTAATTGAAAAAGTTCTGATTTTAGGGAAGCAAGTAAATGACATTTAGGGCAAACCATCCAACTAGGAAAAGGTGCGACTGGGATTCCTATTCTGTTGACTTCATCAAAGGGACTAGATGATGTGACATTTTCTGGAGGCGTGGGAGGTGAAAGCAGTCGTTTTACTTGTGAACCTAATTCTTTACGAACAGCAGCTAAAAGTCTTGGTTCATTTAATTCGAGTGCATTTTGAGTGTTCCAGTCTTCTAAACCCATGACCATAACTGAGAGGTTGGGTAGGTCAAGTA
Source organism: Dolichospermum sp. UHCC 0406 (assembly GCF_009712025.1). Lineage (NCBI taxonomy): Bacteria > Bacillati > Cyanobacteriota > Cyanophyceae > Nostocales > Aphanizomenonaceae > Dolichospermum > Dolichospermum sp. UHCC 0406. The sequence goes on along the minus strand of NZ_VILA01000004.1, from coordinate 201,148 downwards.
CAGCACCGACACCGAAGGAAAATAATATTTGACTGGGGCGTAATTCGCCAACTTTGTATTTATACATTTTGGGGATTCGGGATTGGGGATTGGGAATTGGGAATTGGGAATTGGGAATTGGGAATTGGGAATTGGGGATTGGGGATTGGGAATATGTTTACAAATTCTGTTTCTGTTTGGTCATTTTTTCTGGAAGGCGGTTAATGTCGTCGTCGGGTACTTGGTCTTGTAAAATTAATCCTACGGTTGGTTCTACATTGCGTAGGGAATTTAAACAAGTAAAATCTTGCCAGGTTTCTCGACCTGCTGATTTTAATAGTTCTATGGTTAAACCGTCCCGCTTTTCTATTTGGTATTTAAGAATGCCCCCACCTTGTATGTTTTGGGCTTTGCTTAACCAAATATCTAGTTTGGCTTCTAGTGCTTGTTTTACCATTTTCTGGGTTTCAGCATCCCCTACTAATCCGGCGCGATCGCAAATTGTCTCTATTGCAGCTTTAATATAAGGATGGTGGCGTTCAATTCTTCCTGCTTGGTCATTACCATTAAATTCCTTACCTGCTAACCTCACTAATGTAACAAATAATGCTGCTAAACCTCTATCAATGGCACGGGGCGCGAAAGGTGTTAATGATAAGGCTTCTACGTGCTGGTAAAAGGTGGCGTGGTAATGTTCAAATCTTTCATAATGGGATAAATCTCTAGGACGCGCCCAATTATACACTGTTAATACTAAACCTGGATATGTCCGCCCTACACGGCTGGTAGCTTGAATATACTCGGCTGTGTTTTTTGGCTGTCCTGTTACTGCCATAATACCTAACCGTTTTACGTCCACACCTACGGAAATCATGTTAGTAGCTAGGAGAACATCTAATGGTTCTAATTGATTAACTGTTTGTTTTGCTTTCCGCTTGGCTTTAATTTCGGCATCTTTTTGCGGATCAAAGGTGGTTTCGAGTCTGTCTAAAATTTCTGGAATTTCTGTAGAGTCTCTGCGTGATGTCAGTTCTTCTAAATTTATTCTCAGTCTTTTTGCTAGTCCCCGACGATCCATTTTTCCTAGACGAATACGCACATCATCATCTACTAACCTTCTCATTCCTCCTAATTCTCGCATGGAATTAAAATAACCTACTAGGGTCATCCAAGGATCAGCGCGATCGCCATATTTTTCATACAGAAATTGGGAAGCTGATAAAATCGCTATATATACGCGAATTGATACCGCTTTTAACCTGCGTCCTGTGGCACAAATTCCCAAATAACGCCTACCGGGATTAATTTCACTAGGTTGACGTTGACGGGAAAAAAAGTTATCTTCCACATCCAAACATTGGGGAGGAAAAACCTGTAAATCTCGCAAAAATAAGTTATATATTTGACTTTGTGCTTGGCGAATCGTAGCCGTAGAAGCCACAACTTTAGGGCGTACTTTTTTACCATCAACTTCCCAGGATGCTAACTCATCTACGGCTGTTTCATAGAGTCCCACTAAAGTCCCCAAAGGTCCACTAATTAGGTGTAACTCGTCTTGAATAATTAAATCTGGTGGTCGCAGCTTGTTAAAGGGGATAGTTTTAGCAGCAGCTAAATTAGTAGTTTTACGGTGTGAATCTGTATCTTCTATATTAGAAGAACGAAACCCATGACGCTGACAATAGCCATCCACTTGACCAAATAACATTTGTACTTCACCTTTCCAGGGCATTTGGGCAAATTTATCCACTGTAGCAATTAGTAAACTTGGTAAACGGCGATATATTTCTTCATCAACCACCAGAATGGGTAAACCCTCACCCGGAGATTGTTTTTCAGTAAATAAACACCGTCCTAAATCATCACCACAGTATATTAATGTCCGTCCCCTTCCTTTAGCAACAGATTCAACTTTTATATGTTTACCGGGGTTAATTTTAGTACCACACCAAGGACAATTATTTAATTGATGGGGTGAACCGCTACCGCTTTGCTGATACTGTCCCCGTTCTTGTTTACAAAATTCCTCGCTTTGATTGGTATGATTAGGGGTTGTGCGCTGACCTACCCATAAACCAATTCTAAAAGGTTCTTTACCCCATCTACTTTCATTTGTTTTGCGGATAGATTCACAAGCACAAATTAAAGTCGTAGCGCGTTGAAATTGCTGTAAAGTCAACAATCGTAGCGTGTAGCGCATGAGAACAGCAACCCCATACTCTCCAGAACGTCCCGCAATATTACCTTGTAATCTGCGTAAACCCAGAGTATAAGCTGTTAAACCTAAATATGCTTCAGTTTTACCCCCACCAGTAGGAAACCAAAGTAAATCTGCAACTGCATCCTGGGGATGACTTCTATCTGGGTGATGTAAATTGGTAATACTGGGTAAATTGAGTAAAATAAATGCTAACTGAAAGGGAAACCAGCGAGGTTGAGAAAGGGAAATTTGCTGTAAATCTGCGGTTTTATTTTGACGGATTTGTTCTGAATAAATAGAATGAACTCTCTGTAAATACATTGCTTGATTCATAAACCGAAAAGCGTCTGCTGCTTTTTCATCGGTTTGTAACAATGTCAGTCCTTCCCTAATTCTATTTAAAGTCTGTTCACATTTTTGAATAGCAGTTTTCGCTTCATTTTCATAGTCTGTTAATCCGGTTGCGGGGTCAGATATCCGTTGTTTTTGGGTATTAATCCAACTCTGATAAGCTGTAATTAAAGGACTAATTTTATTAGCAAGATCACCAGTTGCAGTTGTAGATAATTCTTGCATATCTAAAACCAATCCTGCTAATTCTGGAATTTCGTCTACTTGTGGAGGAGAGGTTTTAGGAACTTCATAAGCTGGAATTACTGAAATTGATAATTCAACAGCACGTTCTTCAGTTCTTGATGCTGTTTTTGCATGGACACTGACACCATGACCAATGGCAAATTCTACCTGTTTACGGTAAAGCATGGCCATAGTTTTTTCTTCAGTATAAATTACAGGATCTAATTTTCCTAATGATCGGGGTTGATGTCGTTTTAAGAAAATATCAGGATGTTGAGAATCGGCGGATTTAACCCTTAATTCTGGTTGAAATAACCAAGTCTCATCTCGTGATTTAGCTGTTTCTCTTTGTCCATTGATTAAAAATAAACTGACAATAAAATCACCGTTACTTTGTTTCCTGATTTGTCCTTTGACATAAACTTCTGGATATTGTGGATCAACTATCCAATTATTAATTACTCCCTCAATTAAAGGAATAGTAGGAGAATTAGCGCGAATTTGTTCCCGTTTCCAAACCTTTTTAAGTTTACCATCTACTTTGGTCAAGATTTCACTATCAGTGCGGTGATACTGTCCCCATCCTGCGGTAATTTGTAATGCTTTAGCTGTACCATTAACACAAAATGTCATTCCTAGAGAGGATGGAAACATAGTTTCTAATGGAGGGACATTAACTTCTGTACTACCATCTTCCACAGTACCTTTACCACTAATAGCTAATTCATCATTATTTCCGGGTAAATAACAATCTACTTCCCGTAAATTATCATCTAATTTATCATCTAATTTATCCGTATTATCATCTTTGGATATTTGATTAACAACACTGGATTTTTCTATTGTTTCTTCAGTGATGCGACGGTGTTGGGGTGCAAGTAGTCCTACTAAATAGCGATCGCTTACACTCTTTTCATCTAATTCTTCATCTTCACCACCAGCAGGACCGAGTAAATCGTTAATAATTGCTATTTCTAATTCTTCTCGAATTTTATAAGCTGAAGGTATATTTGATGATAAAATAGGTTGTTGTTCTTCGGTTTTGGTATGGGTTTTGATATAATTATTAATATCCGCAGCAATATGATCACTAATTTCTCCATTTATTCCTAACCAATCAACATCTTCTACTGAATCAATTCCTTCTAAAAGTATTGCTAATTGTGATTCTGGTGCAGAAATTACACTACTCCAATCTAAGGTAATTTGATGTTGATGGAGTTTTTGATTTATCTCTACTAAATTAAGTTCACCGGGGAGAATTGCAGGAAGTTGGATAATCATATATTGGGGAATTGGGTATTTATTAAGATGTTAAAACTAGGGAGTTAGCATATTTTTTAACATAATCAAATTATACATCATATTGGTGAAGTATTAGTAATAGTATAACTTATAACAAAAATTTAAGCTAGATTACAATTATTAAAGTTTATTTAAAAAATGTCAGAATCAGGATTTCCAGGATTTAAGGATATGCAGGATGTGGTTTTTAGTTTGGTTGTGTAGTGGTTTTGATTTTTTTGTCAGAAATGGCTAACGCCACGCTTCGCTATCAGACAATTACCAATTTAAGTTATAATTGAAAATACTATATAAATTCTGATAAAACCGTGAGTTTTGACAACGTTTGTAAGCTATTAGCTGAAAAATATCCTCTTGATTTTGCCCGGTGGTTACTACCAGAAGAACCACAAAGCGTCAAAGTTTTAAAAACCGAATTGAGTATTGAACCAATTCGTGCTGATTTTGTCACGTTTGACGAAAAGTGAAAACCAAATTTTACATATCGAATTTCAGACACTATCAACTTCTCGAAAACCCATTCCTTTGCGAGTCATAGATTATTATATCCGGTTAAAAAGACTATATCCCGAATGTACCATTATCCAAGTCGTGATTTTCCTCCAGGAAACAGAAGATAAAAATGCTTTTATCAATGTTTACCAAGATGTAAATACTACCCACCATTATCAAGTAATTAGAATGTGGGAACAAGACCCTGTTTTATTTCTTAATAATCCCGCACTTTTACCATTAGCACCATTAACCCGCACAAATGCACCTCAAAGTTTATTATCGCAGGTTGCTGAAAGTGTTGCTAAAATTGAGGAAATAGAAATCAAGCGGGATATTGTAGCCTGTACTGAGATTTTAGCAGGTTTACGGTTTGAGAAACAACTGATTAGTCAATTACTTAGGGAGGATATTATGCGAGAATCAGTAATTTATCAAGATATTTTGCAAAAAGGCGAAGAAAAGGGTAGAAAGGAAGGTGAGAAACGTGGTGAACAACGAGGTAGAGAATTAGGTGAACAACGGACAATTATCCGTCAACTTAATCGCCGGTTTGGAGAATTAGATTCATCATTGGTTGATAGAATCAAAACTTTGAATATTGAAAAGTTGGATAATTTAGCAGATGCTTTATTAGACTTTTCTAATATCAATGATTTGGTAATTTGGTTAAATGACAATCAACATGAAGGTCAAAATTAATCAACACTAACAACTGTAATTTTATGAGAGTCCGTTAAAACGGACTTTCTCTATAAGACGAGGATATTATGCGAGAATCAGTAATTTATCAAGATATTTTGCAAAAAGGCGAAGAAAAGGGTAGAAAAGAAGGTGAACAACGAGGTAGAGAATTAGGTGAACAACGGACAATTATCCGTCAACTTAATCGTCGGTTTGGAGAATTAGATTCATCATTGGTTGATAGAATCAAAACTTTGAATATTGAAAAGTTGGATAATTTAGCAGATGCTTTATTAGACTTTTCAAATATCAATGATTTGGGAACTTGGTTAAATTCAAATCAAGATTAATCATCCCCAACATTGGTCATTTTATCATCATTATAGACAGGGAATAAATTCCCTGTCTAAAAGCTAAAGTCGGTTGAAACCGACTATTTTTTTACAACATCCTGTAAATCCTATAATCCTGATTCAGACAATTACCAATTACCAAACACCAAACAAAAAATATCAAAACAACATCCTGAAAATCCTATAATCCTGGACATCCTGATTCAGACAATTACCAATTACCAAACACCAAACAAAAAATATCAAAACAACATCCTGAAAATCCTATAATCCTGGACATCCTGATTCAGACAATTACCAATTACCAAACACCA
>NZ_VILA01000004.1:104280-195053 GCF_009712025.1 Dolichospermum sp. UHCC 0406 | reverse complement strand
ATTACCAATTACCAAACAGAAAATTTATCAACAACATCCTGAAAATCCTATAATCCTGAAAATCCTGATTCAGACAATTACCAATTACCAAACAGAAAATTTATCAACAACATCCTGAAAATCCTATAATCCTGGAAATCCTGATTCAGACAATTAAAATTACCAAACACCAAACAGAAAATATCAAAACAACATCCTGTAAATCCTATAATCCTGGACATCCTGATTCAGACAATTACCAATTACCAAACACCAAACAGAAAATTTATCAACAACATCCTGTAAATCCTATAATCCTGGAAATCCTGATTCAGACAATTAAAATTACCAAACACCAAACAGAAAATATCAAAACCACATCCTGTAAATCCTATAATCCTGGACATCCTGATATGGCTAACGCCACGCTACGCTATCAGACAATTTCCCCATTCCCTAAAACATCTCAATCTGTTTCATATCATTATTCACTTCCTCCTGTACCTTCTTCTTCCCCCCACCTTTCGCTTTTTTCTTCCCTTTATCATGCAAACCTTCGGCGACTTCCTCCGCGTATCTTTGATGATTTAATTGCAATAATCTATCTAATATTTCTCTGCGTGCATTTTCGCAAATCGTGAAACGGATACCTTGTTTTGTATCATGAAAATCATGATCTAATTCTATATCTTCCCAACCATAAGCAGCAGCTACCGCGTTATCCATTTCTATGTGTAATGTGCGTAATTGTTCTATGTCTGGGTTGGTTTCGTCGGGGTTGTGAAAACGGTTGTAGGTTTTGGTTAATCCCTCTTGACGGGTTAACATGATTTTTTGGCGGTGAGTGTAATATTTTTCGCCTATTTCTTCTAGGTTTGCGGTTGATGTGGGAAAGGGGAATGTTTCAAAACCATCTGTTGGTGAATATCTAATACCTGCATCTCTCATTGTTGAACAAAATTGCCACGCCCAAAAGCTATGAATAGAAGAATTTAACAAGGCAAATATATTGTTAGAATTTATAGGAAATACAACTAATTGTTCACTAAAAACTTGTTTAGCAGGTGCAAAAGAAAAAATCAGTAATTTACTAACTCTAGGTGATACTAACACTCTTTCCTTTTTTGCGATCGCACTATAAAGTTCTGAACGAATTCGCCAAAACTGCCACCAAGGTGCAGATGCAACATCAGCAGCTTTATTTAATCTTTCTGATTTAACTTTTTCTTCTAAAATCGCTAAACAATCAGGATAATCACTTGCATAGGGTCTACCTTTAGGATTTTTCAGGTCATCATGTTCAGCATCTAAAGGCCAATCAAAGAAATTAATCACCCAACGATTTGGAGACTGGTCAGGATTTGTATTCAAATCTTGTCCATTCAAATAAGGAAATAACACATCTTTATTTTTTGCATCCTTTTCAATTAATGTTTGTGCTTCTTCTGGAGTTAAAACAAAACCCATCCCCAAAACATAAGAACCAATAAAAGATTTATTTTGATTTGCTGCTAATTGATAAGGATTACCAGATGCTTTACCAGGATTTGTTAAAAATGCCGTAATTCCATCAACAGGTTTTTCATCTAAAATAAAATCACCATTCCAGCTACCTTTTCTTAACCAAACATAAGCAACTTCTAAATTTGCACTACCCGGCCAAGTTCTACTAGGTACAGCCCGATAAATAGTACAATCTTCTATTAACTGGTCTAACCCTACTTCCCTAGTATCACCTTGAGAAATCGTATTAGTAGCAATTAACCCAAATCCACCATTTTCATTTAATAAATGTTTAGCCTTTAAGAAAAAGTAAGCACAAAAATCAGCATTACCTTTTTTATCTTTTGCAAGCCATTTAACTATAAAATCTCGATATTCTGTACCCAAACTACCAGTAATTTTCTTACCACCCATAAACGGCGGATTTCCCACAAGTGAATCAAAACCTTTTTGGGAATGGGGAATTGGGAATTGGGAATTGGTAGATTTTGATTTTGACGACTTTGATTTTTGAGAACTCGCAGAATTAGCAACCAACGATAAAGAACTATCAATAAAAACTTCAGGAAATTCTAACTCCCAATGAAACGGACACAACTTATCAAAATCGGGTAAAGCCTTACCCATACCATCAGGAATATCCGCACCTTCCCGAAACGAATTTAATAAAGTCTTCCTTAAACCTTCCCTTTCCTTCTCATTCCAATTATTCAAATAACTCCCCACCAATAAATTACAACCTTGACGTAAATCAAAACAAATTGCTTCAGCCTTTGTCAATAAAAACGCCTTGCGATTTTGGTCTTCTGGAGTCAACACAGGTAACGCTGCAATTTCTCGCCGTAAATCCACCACCTTATCAATTTCTCGGCGAATTTCCTCAGCAAATAATTCCGGTGTTCCAGTAATATCTAAATTCCAATAACGCAACTGTTCCAAACTCACACCAATTAACGAATCACCACATTTAAAAGCATGATCTAAAAACGTAAACGGACGGTTTTTTTGCAACGTTATCAACCATAAAGATAACTTCGCCATTTCCACCGCCAACGGATTTTTATCCACCCCATACAAACACCTATCCGCAATAATCCGCCGCGCCACCGTCAAGCGTTCATCAGCTTCCTTGGGAATTACGCACTCCTGCGGTACAGATTTTGACAGCGTACCCTCCGGCGCTACCACCACCTTACCAGGATTGGCCTTTTCGGCATTTTCCCAGGCTTCCACCAACCTTTCCGCCAAATAGCGACAAGTCTGCACCAAAAACGCCCCCGAACCCATAGCCATATCGCATATTTTCAACTGTAATAACTCAGCCGCAGATTTAAGTCGCCATTCCTGCTGCGGTTTCCCCTCCGCTACACCCTCATATACCAAAGGTTCTAAAGTGTACTTGACAATTTCCTCAGTTAAATTCCGGGGTGTGTAGTGAGTTCCCGTTTCCCTTCTATCAGTCCCCTGAGTCACATACACACTACCAGCAGGAATCACCACCGGATAACCCAAGGTATCCAACCGCACCAACCCCGCCAAAGGACGCACCTGGTTAAACAAATCCAGATCATTATTACAAGCAGTTGATAAACGTTGTTCCTCATAGCTTGTTAATTCCACCTGCAAAGCCTTTTTTAAAGCCGTCTCTGACCTGCCAGTAGCTTTTTTGAGAAATTTAATCAAATCAGGATTATCTTCCAGCTTAGGCTTTTTATTTCCCACTCCCATTTCTAAATTCTTCATTCTAAATTCTTCATTCTTTATTCCCAATTCCCCTAACTCAATTTCCGGTTCTTGATACTTAGTCCCCACCAGTCCCAACACCGGGGAAGTTGCCCTAACTGCCGTATGGTCAAGTAACCCTTCATACACATGACCAATTTGTTCAATATCCAAAGCCCGGAAAGATAACCTGCGTGGTTCTACAGTTCCCGCGACTTTAATTTGTAATATCTGCAAGGCTTCCAACAAATGCAACACAATCCGGTTATTTACGGGAATAGGTGCGGCTGAACTCGTTTCCCAGCTTGTCCCCTCCGTCCTTCCTTCCAAAAACGGAAACCTATCGGGGTCAAATAAACTCCCACCATAAGCCGGTAACTTTAAACTATCATGATCTACACCAGCATAAACCGCCCGAAAAGTTGCCAACAACCGACACCAAGCATCATAACGCCGTTCTAAAATTTCCTCTCCTTCCTTATCTGCTTTTTGCTGTAACTGTTCCCGAATCGTCGAAACGGCATAATACAGATCATAAATCGGGTCGCCCAACAATAGCAAACCCCGTTCCTCTGCGGAAAACAGAAACACCAACCGCATCATTATAGTTAAAGCCGCTTGATAAAGTTGAGTTTCGGAAATTCCTGTTAATAAAGTCCGGTTTCTATCTTGGTCTATGCGGTCTAACGCTTGTACCAACACCTCCACAGCCTTACGGACTTGATACCCCAGTTGGTCTGTAACTTCCTGTTGGTCTGTGAGACTATCAGCTAAAAGTTGTTCTAAAATTTGCGAATTATCAACACTAAAAAAGCGGTAAGCACTCAACAAACTTTTAAAAGCCCGCAAAGTGATATGTTCTTCTAACCACAGACTACTGTACCAAGAAATATAACCAGCAGTTTCTCCCCTGGGTGCATTAACTAACATCCAATGTTCGCCATTTGTCACCAACCCCAACCGCACATTACAAGCGTGTAACAATTCCATCATTCTAGTTGCAGGACTAGCTTTCCAACGCTTATCAGCTAAGGGTTTTTCTAAACTTTGGTTTGCGGGGACTATCTGCACCAATAACCGGACTTTCCCCACACCTCCTTTTCCCCCCAGAGGTGCAGGTTCAACTACCACCCAGTCAGGACGTAAAGTTTCACCATGTTGGGCAATATTAGCATAAAGACCTGTGGGGATACTTTGCCCTTTTAATAGCACTTCATCAGGTAATTCTAAAGTCTGTTGTAAAACAAAATTTACCCAAGCGCGATGAATCGCCACCTCTGGTTTCACACCATTTTGATTATCTTGCCATTCTTGATAAGCTAACCGTAACATTTTTAAATGTTCTGGATCATGGGCATCCAAACCAGTGGGAAAAGCCTTTAAAAGTACGGGTAAACTCAGAAACGGACCAGAAGCTTCAACTAAAGATAACCATTCAGCGTGATGACGGGCGGTAGACATAATTGGGAATTGGGTAATAATTTGTCAGAATCAGGATATCCAGGATTTAAGGATGTACAGGATGGGATAACAATTGAAAATTAATTATCTGTTAAAAATCCGCGTTTATCGGCGTTTATCCGCGTTCAATCATCTATTATTTGTAGATAGTATTTTGTCAGAATCAGGATATCCAGGATTTAAGGATTTTCAGGATGTTTTTGATAAATTGTCTGTGAATAGTTGACATTATAAAATACTTTTACCTTAATAGTCAACTCATTATAATAGCCAGGGAATAAATTCCCTGTCTAAAAGCTAAAGTCGGTTAAAACCGACTATTTTTATGAGAAATTTTCTTATTTATTGTCTAAACATGGCTAACGCCACGCTACGCTATCAGACAATTCCCTATTTAAAATTATCTAAATTAGCTTCATTCATATATTCAATCATAAATTGATCCACATTTTCAGGAAAATCACCATTTTCAACTTTTTTAGTAAACACTTGGTAACAATCTTTTTTATCCCCTTCCTTACGCGGAAAACCTAACCACAGAATAATAATTATCTTTTGTTCTTTAAAAACCCTAAAAAACAATCTATATCTTTCTGGTAGTCCCATTTTTTTGAGACGACCATACTTTTGTAAAGGTTTTTGTAAAATGAAATATGACGCAAAAGGGTCTTGGGTAATTTTTTCTTTAATCCCAATATTTAACGCTTTTAATAATTTCGCGTCTGGATGTTTGATAAATTCCTCTTTGGGTAATTCATCTTTTAATTTTTTCACCTTATCACGCAATTCTATCCATTGGGTACTAAATAATGGGTCAAAAAATATCTGCCACCCATTACAAGTAAATGCAGCTTCCCTATTCTCCATTTCCTATTCCCCAATTTCTACATTTGCTACTAAATCATCTATTTCTTCGCTCATTTCCTGGGTGTACATAACCAATTTATCAGGATTTTTTATAGCATCTTGCATGAGAAAATCTAAAAATAAACTTAACATCACACTTTCATCTTCATCATCATTATTAGTATCATCCGTATCTAATTTTACTAACAATGTGTTATCAGATAATACCTGTAAATAACCTGAAGCATTAGCTAAATGGGGATAATCTTTAAAAAAAGATTGCGGGAGACGAAACCCATTTTGATTACCAATTTTTGCAGGATTAATAGGATAAATTTTATCAGCCATAATGTTTTTATGTAACTGGTTTTTCCCAAGTATATATTTTTATTATAACATAAGTTATAACTTATGTTATAATTCTTAACAATCACATCCTGAAAATCCTTAAATCCTGGTTATCCTGATATGGCTAACGCCACGCTATCAGACAAATAACAAATATCAAACACCACCCAGAAAATATCCAAATAACATCCTGTAAATCCTTAAATCCTGGACATCCTGTTCGCGCAGCGTGGCGTTAGCCATTTCAGATAAAAAAATCAAAAACACCCCATGAAAAAACCTAAAATTACATCCTGTAAATCCTCAAATCCTGGACATCCTGATTCTGACAAAATTAATCCCAATTCCCTATTTCGCCAATTTCTGCGGAACTAAATAAATAACCGCTAACGGAAATAGTCTAGGTGTCGGATTTGTAAACCGCGCTTTCACTGCTGCAACTTCCCTTTCAACTTCTGCGGGAATTTGTGCCAATCTCACCTTTAAACTATTAACATTACGCTCAAACTGTTCTTTTTCTGCCGTATTAAACAATTCCAACTGCTTAATCTCCGGTTCATTTAATTCTTGTTCAATACTCCTTTGTAATTCTGTTAAAATAGCAGTAATATCCGCCGCTTCTTTTTCCGCCCGATTGCTTAAATCTCGCTGCAAACTCTTAGCCCTATCTTGCATTCGCACTTGCAAAGATTGCATTAATAAATCTGCATGACTATTCCATAAACTCTCTAAAGTCTTTCTGATCTTTTCCGGTGCTAAATCTGGTAAAACTGCCGATAATGCGGCTTCAATTTGCTTCACACCCAAGCGGTTAAATTTACCTTCCTTTAATAAACCTCCCGCTGTAATTACCTCTTCATGTAATCGCTGTTGGTCACTTCCTAATATTACCAATCTCCCATAAGCAATTACCGCCGGTGTCTCTAAAACTGAATTAGGAACTAATCGCGCCGTCACGCGATTTAATGATTTTTTTCCCTCTTTTGACCACACTTCCGCCCTTAACAAACGTAAACACATTTGCACCAACCGATGATTCAAATGCGCCAATACTACATCATCTCGACCGTGGGATAATTCAGGGTCAAAAACAATAGGACGAATTACTTTTGTATGGGGATGTGCTAACCCTTCACTACAAGCTGCCCAACTACTTTTCAAAGGTGGTAAATAAAAAGCTTTCCCGGTTACTTCTGCTAAATTAGCCTCAATTAACCCTGGTTGTTCTGCTAATTCCAACCCAATCTTTACCACTGCTTCAATATTATTTGGTGTCAGTCGTAAATGTTGACGAGTTTCATTTAATTGTTCTCGTAATTTTTCAATTTGTTCCCGGACTTGACGCTCAAATTTTAACATCCGGCGGACAGGTTCTGATTCCTTTTCTGCTACTGTTGTATCTAAAATAGTCCGTTTTCCCATCATTGCTTCTTCTACTTGGGCAGCAATAACTGGGCCAACTTTTCCCAAATCTTCCCGAATATTATTAACCTTTAAAGCTGCCCGCATGAGAAATTCTAAATCCCCTTCTAGTTCTCCCGGTTTAATTCCTTGGGTGCTATTTTGCTGATAATCTTTACCGACAAAGTGATAAATTAATACTTCTGAAGCCTTTTGTCCATGTCTATCTATCCGCCCATTTCTTTGTTCCATGCGGTTAGGATTCCAAGGGATTTCATAATGAATTAACCGCGAACAAAAGTTTTGTAAATCTAAACCTTCACTGGCTGCATCTGTAGCTAATAAAATTCGCACTGGGGAAATATCAGGATGAGCTTGAAATGCCGCTTTTACCTGTTCTCTGTCGTCTGATTTCATCCCCCCATATAGAGTCATTAACCTTTCTTCCTGGACTAATCCTTGTGCCGCTAAGAGGTTATATAACCATTTTTGTGTGGCTCGATATTCTGTGAAAATAATGACTCTTTCATTAGACCATTTTCCATCTGGTTTAATATAAGTATGAATCCAGTTGAGGAGTTCTTTGGCTTTAGCATCAGCTAATCTCGCTGCTGTTTCTGCCCATTGCAACATTTGGGTTAATAAACTTTGTTCTTCAGGATTTAATTCTCTAAATAACCGAGTTGTATGAGTAATTGCTTCATCTGTAGATTCTTCATAAACATCATCATCAGCAAAATCTTCTTCAATTTCTTGTAACTGTCGCCGCAAAATTCCTTCACTGGGTCGAGATAAACTAGATGCTGTGCGACGACGGGCAGTAGTTAATGATTGTTGGTGTTGTTCTAAGGTACTAGCAAAAGCTGCTGGTGAAGAAAATAGGCGTTTTTTTAAGAGTTTTAACACAAATTCAGTGGCATATTTTTCTGTATTATCTGCCACGCCCTTGCAGCGTAATTCTGTATATCTTTTTAAGGCAGCGTGGGCTTGACGTTCTGCGGCTGGATAATCTACAGAAATGGCTGCTAATTGGCGTTTAGGAAATAGTGGTGAACCATCCCAATTTTGCATTTCCTGTTTTAACCTGCGTACCATCACCACCTGTAATTGTTTCCTGTCTGGTGTTACCCCCCGTGCAAACCGTTGAGAATCGAGTAATTCTAATAAAGCGGTGAAACTTTCGGGGTAGCCGTTATGGGGTGTGGCAGTCAAAAATAACTTATGTTCAAAGTGGGGGACTAATAGCCGAATAGCAGCCGTTCTCATGGAATCTACGGCATATTTGCCCCCACCAGAGGGGGCAACGTTATGGGCTTCATCAACGATTAATAAATCAAACCTGCGGGGGTAGAGAGATTCCCCTTCACCTGGTAATATTTCTCCCAACAGACGTAAAGGGCGATCGCGTTTCAAAAAATCTATGGAAGTAATTAACCGGGGAAAATGTTGCCAAGGGTTTACATGAATACCCCGTTTCCTTCGCAGTTCTTTCATTAATGCACTGTCAACAATCCGAAAATCCAAACCAAATTTATCCCGCATCTGTTCTTGCCATTGCACTTGTAGCGAAGATGGACAAACTATGACAATCCGATGGCAACGATGACGAATAATTAATTCTTGGGCTACTAAACCAGCTTCTATGGTTTTACCTAAACCCACATCATCAGCAATTAATAAGTTAACACGGGGCATTTGAATTGCCCGTACTACCGGATCTAATTGATAATCTTCAATATCTATACCACTGCGAAAAGGTGACTGCACAGTGCGAATATCAGCCGTTGAAGCTGCACCCCATCGTACTGCATCGAGAAAAGCATCTAACCGTTCTGGTGAGTCAAAACCTTTGGGTTGGGGTAATTCCATTTTTTCATAAATATGCGCCCCCACTTCCAATTCCCATATAACCTGTAGTTCTTCTCCCAAACCATCATCTTCTACAGAAGAGAGTTTGACCAAATGCTGGGTTTTTGTCACTCCACCCAACACGGGGTTAGTGGGTAAGCTGGTATGATGAACATCACTGACAACATATTGACGCGATCGCACATTCACCAGTTGACCTTGTTCGGGAATAGCTCTAACTACGGTCATAAGTAATTCAAGATAAAATGAGTCTGGTGTTTAGCCTGTTGGTAATTTAGCATTTAAATACACATCATATGAAATCCACTCCAACGCATGACTTTCACTCGTCCAACTTTCGGGTCTTCCACTTCTAAAGTTTCAGTTGCCTCGGGCCAAGTCTCCGTCCTTTAGTAACTGCTTAATCTCACTTAAAGATAGATTTTCATGAATAACTTTATCTAGTAGTTCCCTACGTTCATCTTCATCTTTAACTTTAGCGATCGCCCTAGCTTTGGTGGATTCTCGTTGACCCTGCCGCAAGGTTTCCAAGACATCATCGGGTAAATTCAACAATGGCAAACGACTAGTACCGCAGGGCGGAAGTCAAAAGTCATTACATATCTTGATTTCGATTAAAGAACAAACCATCAAATTAAAAACTATTGGGCTGACGATTATTAGCTTGTATTCCCTAAATATATTTACTCATTGTCGCCTCAAAAGAAATTGCAGATCCTTATACTCCTGTAAACCTTTGCAACTTTTTGCCCCATCTCTAGGTTTTAGTCAATATAGTAAAGACAACTAACTTATCGATCGCCATGCGATTCCTAGGTCGCGCTAGTTCCCTCCGGGACGCAATGCGAACGCTATCGCGCATTTCCGCAACCATGACATGACTCAGCCCTGCAAAACTTAGGGCGGTCATAAAAACGAAACATTAGGGATTTAAGCCCCAAAGGAGAGCAAAACATGGCTCTAGAGCCTTGCACGGAAGTTCCTGTTCAAACATATAGTCCCAAAGCTATCGCTGATATCCCCGTACTCAAAGAACGAGGACAGAGAGAAGTATTTTGTGGCTTGACAGGTATTGTCTGGCTGCACCGCAAAATGCAGGATGCTTTTTTTCTGGTGGTGGGATCGCGTACCTGCGCCCATTTGATCCAATCTGCGGCTGGCGTAATGATTTTTGCGGAGCCAAGATTTGGTACAGCCATTCTCGGTGAACGGGATTTGGCAGGACTCGCTGATGCTAATGACGAATTAGACCGTGTTGTTGATCAGTTACTAGAGCGCCGCCCTGACATTGGGACATTATTTTTAGTGGGATCATGTCCCTCTGAAGTAATTAAGCTCGATCTTGCCAAAGCTGCGGAACGACTCAACCAGAGATTTTTTCCTAAAGTTCGGATTCTTAATTATTCAGGTAGTGGCATCGAAACCACCTTTACCCAAGGCGAAGATGCCTGTTTGGGATCGATGGTTCCCGTACTGCCCCGCAGCGATGAGCCAAGCCTGATGATAGTTGGTAGCCTCGCAGATGTCGTAGAAGACCAGTTCCAAAGACTTTTTGACAAAATGGGGATGGGTCCGGTTTATTTCTTCCCGCCGCGCCGTGCTGCTGATTTGCCCCCCATCGGCAAGGGTACAAAATTATTATTAGCCCAACCATTTTTAAGCGATACCGTGCGATCGCTGATTTCGCTTGGTGGGACATTATTACCATCGCCTTATCCCTTTGGGATCGAAGGGACGACTGCTTGGTTAAAAACCGCCGCCGATGCTTTCAATGTTGATAACGATAAATTTGAACAGGCCATCGCCCCCGCCGCTAGTCGTGGCAAAGTTGCGCTAGATCGCTATCGTCAAGCCCTGACAGGTCGCAAGGCTTTCCTATTTCCCGACTCACAATTAGAAATACCTTTAGCCCGTTTCTTATCGAGAGAATGTGGCATGGAGCTAGTCGAAGTTGGCACACCTTATATCGATCGCCTATTGATGGACAGCGAAATTAACCTGTTGCCAGTTGGGACAGCTTTATCAGAAGGTCAGGATGTGGAAAAGCAACTCGATCGCTGTCGTGGGGCGAAACCCGATATCACAGTCTGTGGGCTTGGCCTAGCCAATCCTCTCGAAGCTGAAGGGATGGCTACAAAATGGTCAATCGAGTTGGTATTTTCACCGATTCACGGTTACGACCAAGCCGCCGATTTAGCCGAGTTGTTTGCGCGTCCGCTTGAGAGACGTAGAAGATTAACAGTCTAAGAAATAGAGCGCGAAGCACTCTATATTCTTATTGATTTTTTTATATTGACATATACTAACCACGGCTAAAATATGGACTTTTAGAGAATCACAAAAACCCTAGATGTGCAGGGGTTTAGCACTACTAAACCCTATAGAATCAAATAATTAAACCGTGTTCAGTATAACCTATGGAACTAACTCTCTGGACTTACGAAGGTCCTCCCCATGTCGGGGCTATGCGAATCGCGACAGCTATGGAAGGAGTGCATTATGTGCTTCATGCGCCCCAGGGCGACACCTATGCTGACTTACTATTTACGATGATCGAAAGACGCGATCGCCGGCCGCCTGTCACCTATACGACTTTTCAGGCTCGCGATCTTGGCGGTGACACTGCCGAAATGGTTAAGACTTCGGTTCGCGACGCTTACGATCGCTTTAAGCCCCAAGTAATGCTAGTTGGTGAAAGCTGTACTGCCGAACTGATTCAAGATCAACCAGGCTCATTAGCAAAGAGCATGGGATTGCCGATCCCCGTCGTGAGTTTGGAATTACCTGCCTATTCCAAAAAGGAAAATTGGGGCGCTAGTGAAACGCTGTATCACCTAGTCCGCACTTTACTCCTGCCCGTTGTTCCGCCACCGAATACACCAAGACCTAAACGCGATCCCCAGATTCGTCCTCAAGCGAACATCATTGGTCCCACAGCGCTAGGATTTCGTTGTCGTGACGATATTCGCGAAGTCGTGAAGTTACTTGCTGAGATCGGCGTAGATGTGAATGTGATCGCCCCGATGGGATCGACTCCCGATGACTTGAAGCGGATTCCTGATGCGGATTTTAATATTTGCCTCTATCCCGAAATTGCCCTGACAACTTGTACTTGGCTCACCCGTAGTTTCGGACAGCCTGTGATCAAGACCGTTCCCATTGGTGTCAGTGCAACCCGTGATTTCATTGCCGAAATTGGCAAGGTTGCGGACATTGATGTGAGTGACGCTCTAGCACGATCGCAGTCTGACACGTTGGGAAACTGGGATGCAGCGCGTATTTCTACTGCCGCTAATCCTAACGCTTCTCGACTTCCTTGGTATTCGCGATCAGTTGACTCTACCTATTTAACAGGTAAGCGCGTTTTCATCTTTGGTGATGCCACCCACGCTCTCGCCGCCGCCAGAATCGCTACGGAAGAATTAGGCTTTACCCTTGTCGGGCTTGGAACCTATAGCCGTGAATTTGCGCGGGAAGTCCGCGAAGTTGCCAAGAAACATGGACTCGAAGCCGTGATTAGTGATGACTATTTAGCTGTCGAAGCCAAGGTTGCCGAAGCTGCTCCAGAACTAGTGCTTGGCACTCAGATGGAACGACATATTGCCAAACGCTTGGGTATCCCTTGCGCGGTAATTTCTGCACCGATTCACGTTCAAGATGTGCCTGCGCGTTACTCACCCCAAATGGGTTGGGAAGGTGCGAATGTGATTTTTGATAGCTGGGTACATCCCTTGATGATGGGTCTGGAAGAACATTTAATTGGTATGTTCAAGGAAGATTTCGAGTTTGCCGAAGGTCATATCAGCCATCTGCATACTGCCCCATCGCAAGAATCACGCGCCCTAGAGTCCAGATCTCCCGAACAGGCGATCGCCTCTATCAGTAATCTCACCAGTAATCTCTCCAATAATTCCGATCAAGTTATTCTCACGCCCCTAGCGGAAGCCCTTGAAGGAGTCTCTTGGAGTGCGGACGGTGAAGCCGAGCTAAAGAAAATCCCCTTCTTTGTCCGCGGCAAAATCAAGCGCAATACCGAGAAATTTGCCAGCGATCGCGGGATCACCTCGATTACTTCAGAAACTCTCTACGAAGCAAAAGCAGCGATCGGCAAGTAAAACCCTCACCCCCCAGCCCCCTCTCCCATAGGGAGAGGGGGAGCAAAAAAATTATTGATATTAGGAGTCTATTTTGGCAGTTTTAACATCACATCCACCATCAGTTACCAAATGCGAAGAATCAGAAGGTAGCGTTCAGGTATTCCAAGATCCATCAATGGTAATTGAAGGTGCTTTAGTTATCGCCGTTTATGGCAAAGGCGGTATCGGTAAATCGACAACATCCTCCAATCTATCCGCAGCATTCTCGCACCTCGGTAAACGAGTATTGCAAATTGGTTGCGATCCTAAGCATGACAGCACCTTTACACTCACCAAAAGAATGGTTCCCACGGTCATCGATGTTCTCGAAACCGTTGACTTCCATTCCGAAGAGTTGCAAACCGATGACTTCATGTTTGAAGGTTATAACGGCGTAATGTGTATTGAAGCTGGTGGACCTCCCGCAGGTACTGGCTGTGGTGGCTATGTTACAGGTCAAACCGTGAAGCTGCTCAAAGAACATCACTTGCTCGAAGACACCGATGTTGTGATTTTCGATGTACTTGGCGACGTGGTTTGTGGTGGCTTTGCGGCTCCTTTGCAACATGCTCATTACTGCTTGATCGTTACTGCTAACGATTTTGACTCGATCTTCGCCATGAATCGCATTGTCGCCGCCATCCAATCGAAGGCGAAAAACTATCGCGTTCGCCTCGGTGGCATCATCGCTAACCGTAGCGAAGGAACTGATCAAATTGACAAATTTAACGATCGCGTTGGCTTGAAAACCTTGGCGCATTTCCGCACCGTTGACGCAATTCGCCGCAGTCGTTTGAAAAAATGTACTGTGTTTGAAATGGAGCCTGATCCTGAGGTTCTGGAAGTACAGCAAGAATATCTCAAGCTGGCGAAAGGGATGCTTGAAGATGCGACACCCTTGTATGCTCAACCCCTCAAGGATCGCGAAATTTTTGATCTACTAGGTTTTGACTAATCATCAAAAAACTCACTAAGCGAAGGCTTTTTGATTTGGAATTTAACGAAAAAATGCAGGCGTAATCCATGAATTGCACCTGCATTTTTTGTGTCATACTTAACTAAAAGCCACTATAGTAGCGACTTGAACGCGCCATTGCCGCAATTTTCGATTAAACTATTAATCAATTGCTATACAGTACTTCCCGGTGTTATGAGGTACATATCTAGCGGGCAAGACTTGTACTGAGCAAGCGATGCCCTGAGCCTGTCGAAGGGTCGAAGTATGCCCGCACTACAAGAGTTTCATGATTCAACTTTGTACCTCATAAGAGCGGAAACCGCTGTATGATGTTTTTTCTCACGCAGAGACGCAGAGAGGAATTAAGAGTTTGGTTTAAGGATTTTGAAATCCATATTGTTTTTGACGGTCTTCAAATCTATATTCACGGTTGTAGTTATCATCTGGATCATAGCCAATATCGCCAACAAAGCAGAAGGAAACAGCTAAGTTAAAGGTTCTTTTTTCAAATACAAATTCTTTTTCTGGTGGCATTTTACGAAAGTCGTTTTTAAACTTTTTCCATTCTCTTTGGTTATGTCTATCCATAAATATATCTAAATTCTGTAAGTGATTCAGACATTCATCTTTGGGTATTTTGATTGTATCTTCATCGTTTTCTTCAAACTTTAAATAAATCTCTTCTAATAATTTCCGCATTTCTTTGGGATATCTTCCAGCTAAAGCGAGAAACGCAATTAATGTTTGTTTGTATTCTTTTTTTGGTTCTTGTTTCCATGTTTTGTCATTGGCTGCTGGAGTCCAGATAATTTTAATGACTTTGCAAATATTAACCAGTCGCTTTGCGGTTCTGGGAGTTAAATCAACGTGCTGACAACATTCTGATATCCACTCGAACTCCTCGGAAGTGAATTTCTGACAATCAACTAACGAGGTTGGATTTTCAGAATTTGGGCTTTTTTCACCATCATTTTCTTTGTTATTATTTTCTTTAGTTCTGGGTTCAGAAATTTTATCAGAATAAGTATAGAATTCCATATGTCCTTTTTCAGAATAATCCTCCCACATAGTTATTTTTTCTTTTTGAGGTTGATCTTTTTGAGGTTGATCTTCAATATCTATCAAAGAACTTAAATATTTTCCTGTCACATCTTTGTTAATGGGTCGCATTCTGTAGGGAATTTGGATAATTTTCTCTAAATAATCAACACCTGAAGGAGTACCACCACGTTTTAAAACTCCTCTATAAACTTGTTCTAAAGCACGACCAATATAACGGTCATCTATTGCTAAGACAATGATAAAAATATTCGTATTTAACAATAGTTGTACTGCTTCTAAAACTTGAACAACTTTATCAGGAGGACAACGATCTAAATCATCTATATATAAAACTATTCTCGCTGGTCCTCTGGGGAAATATTTTTTAAGAACTTCGAGTTTGTCGGGATTTGTATGTGCTGGTATATAGGTTAAATGTTCTGATAAATCTTTCAAATCATTTTGAACTTGGTTCATTAATCCCAGTCGTTTTTGATAAGAATCATCCTCTAATCTGTTATTGACAAAATCTAATAAAGATGGATATTGATAGCTTAACCCAACACGCTGTTTCTGTTCCTCAATTTTTACTTTTATTGATTCAATATTCTGCTGGTTTTTATCTTTTGCATCTTTAATTGCTTTATCCTTTTTAGCAGCTAGTTTCTGTTTTATCTCTTCGGTATCTTTTTTCGCTGATTGAAAATCTTTGTAAATCTTGAATATAAAATTAATGTGTTCTTTAAAGTTTTTATTGTCTTTGAATAAAGTATATATACTAACTATACCTGTTAAAAATGTAGTTAAGGAAGCTATAACACTAGCAATCCAGGGTTTTAGTGCTGGTAAAATATAAGGTAAAACATGAAATCCCAAAATATAAGCTATGAGTATGACAACTAATATTATTAATATAATGCCAGATAACTTATTTAAATTTTGTTGGTCTTGACAAAATTCCCATAATCCAATTATTTTTATTTTTATTTGAGATAAAAAACTATTAACTGTTTTATGATTTTGTAATATCTTATTTATTGGATTATCTTTAGGTGAATTTTCATTATCAATTAAATCTCCGACTTCTTTAATTAGTTGATATTTATTTAATTTATTGAATTGGTTAAAAATAGGAATTTTCTTTTCTAAATCTTCTTTATCTTCAAAACCATATAATTTTAATAAAAAATTGAAAGCATCTTTATTTTTACTCAATTTATCAAGTTGAATGAGAAACGAAATAACTATATTTATGCGGTGATATTTTTTATTTACTTGTTTTTCATTTATCTGATTCTTATTGTTTATTTTTAATTCTTCTTGTTGAAGTTCGATTTCTAAATTTTGTAGTTCTTCTTGTTGTTCTTTTCTAACTAGGCTAAAAATACCCCAAAGGGTATTCCCATTAACATTTTTTCCTCTTAACTTCTTAAATACTTCCTGAAAGTTAGACTCTAATGCCTTTCTATCACTACCACTCATCTGATTGAGGACACCCCAAATATCACCTCCTGCTAAATCATTTTCTCCAACATCTCTTAACTGCTGTTCTAACGTTAATTGTCGGTCAAGTTGCTCAAAAATAGTCTGCATTAAACTTGCCCACAAATCAGATTTAGCATAACTCCAGGCGTTAAATTTAATTTGATAAACATGACCAACATAAAGAGAAAGATCCTTTTCTTTTCCCGGTTCACCCCACGTTTGTTTTCCATTTAGTTGTTGACAACGAATTTTGGTAATTTGTTTTTCTATCAGGTGCATTCCAAAGGATTTTCCGCTACCCCAACTGCCTAAAATTGCCACCGCTAAAGGAGGTTCAAGACTTCGCAACATTAACACATCAGCTAAAGATTCTAGTTCCTTGGTTACATCTAGAGAGTCTTCACCAGTTGCTTTATCATTACTAAAAGCTTGGGAAATACGATGAATATTTAACCCCTGCCAACGCCAAACTTTGATACCATCTGTACTAGCACTGATGATGTAGTCTTCCAACGGATCAAAGACAACAGAATAAACCGGGCTTTTATGTTTTCCGATAATTATTTGCCGCTTGCGCTGGGGGTCGGAAATATCCCACAACCGCACTGTATTGTCACTACTACCACTTACAATCATGCTACCGTCGGGACTAAACGCTACTGACCTGACATCATCTGCATCACCCAGGAAAGGTTGACCGATAGCTTTTCCAGTTTTGACATCCCATAACCTCACTTTGCGTTCCCAACTGCTACTGATAATCATGCTACCGTCGGGACTAAACGCTACTGACCTGATATAATTTTCATGACCAAGGAAAGGTTGACCGATAGCTTCTCCAGTTTCAACATCCCATAACCTCACCTTGTTGTCACGACCACCACTGACAACCTTACCACCGTCGGGACTAAAAGCTACTGACTTGACAAAATCTTCATGAAACCAGGAAGGTCTATCTATAGCTTGTCCAGTTGTGACATTCCATAACTTCACTCTGGTATCATCACCACCACTGACAACCATACTGCCATCGTGATTAAAGGCTACTGACTTGACATAATTTCCATGAAACCAGGAAGGTCTATCTATAGCTGTTATAGCTGTTTCACTGGTGACATCCCATAACCGTACTTTTCTGTCACTACCACCACTAACTAGCATACTGCCGTCGTGATTAAATGCTACTGACCAGACCGGACTTTTATGACCTTGATAACTTAACAACTTTGTCTCAGTTAGCAAATTCCAAATCTCAATAGTGCCATCTTTTAAACCCACAGCAACGCGTTTCCGTCCCTGGGGTGATATCGCTAATGTATATACCGGACTCTTGAACTCAGCAAGGTGCTTTTCTGGTTCTGGGGTTGTTGGTTCTAGGTCTTGGGGCGCTTCCATACCAGTAGTGTTACCAGTCGCGTGTGGATGTTACTGGTTTATACTATGTTGCTCTTTTGTTGTAAAGAGTTTTATACGTTTGTTTACGTTTCTCTTTTTTATCCCCTGCCTCCTGCACCCCTAGGAACTGGGAGAATTTTGGAAAATCACCTTTGGAAACCAATCTTTATCTACCTGAAATGCGAGTTACTGATTGACAATTAATTTGGCAACGCGGACAATTACTTAATACAAATGGAGAATAGGAGACTCGAACCCCTGACCTCTGCGGTGCGATCGCAGCACTCTACCAACTGAGCTAATTCCCCTTATTCGTGCTTATAAGTTAACAACTCTCATAAACATATTATATCCTAACACTCAGGAACGACAGATTGCACATCTTTTTCTAAAAAAACTTCCTGTACTCGCTGTAAATCCAAATCAATCAGATAATCAATCGTCCAATTAGCTTGACGGTGTAGCATCTGGAAAGGGTAAGTATTCGCTACTCCTACCACTTGCATTTGGGCGCGTTTAGCTGCTTGAATACCTGCGGGGGTATTTTCAATCACTAAACACTCATCAGGTTCTAAGTTTAATTCTGGATATGTCTGATTTAGACGTTCAACCGCCAGCAAATAGCCTTCCGGGTTAGGTTTATCGCTGCTGATATCATCCCCCGACACAATTACAGGGAAGTATTCAGCTAATTTAGCAGATGTTAATACCATTTCAATTTCTAGGGATAAAGCATCACTGACTAACGCCATTTTGAGATGACGGGAACGAATCTGAAAAATTACATCTTCAATTCCCGAATACAAAGGCAATTTTTCCAGCTTCTCCAATTCCAACACATAAGCTTGAGCTTTGCGAGTGAGTAATTGAGCCATATAAGCTTCCGTCACCACCCTACCACGATTTTTCAGCAGGTTTTGCAGATAAGCGCGATGACTTATCCCTAAAAAGTCTTCACGTTCTTTTACCCGTTGAGGTTGAAGATTTTCCTGTATAAGAATCTCATCTATCAGTTGGATATGGATTAATCCATCTTTAATAATGACACCATTAAAATTAAATAAAACTGCCTTTAAACTCATAGTGCAAACTGGAAACAATCCTCCAGATGATTATTTATCAGAGTAAATTACCGGAATACATTTAAGATTAACCCATTTTTGAAAATATACAAGAGTCAGATCCCCGACTTCTTCAAGAAGTCGGGGATCTTGTTGTCATAGCTTGACAGAGATATTCCACAACCTTGTAAAATTACGTTTACTTGTAATTATACCCAAAATGGACGCATCTTTAAATTAAACTTAACGTAAAACCCATAGCCTTGATTTGTAGGTTGGGTTGTGGAACGTGAACGTTCGCGGAGCAATTAGCATGAAACCCAACGCATTTGTTGGGTTGCGCTGTCGCTTAACCCAACAAAGCAGAAAATTGACAAGATATTGTTTGTCCAATTTATTTTGCAGGTAAATCTGCCACTTCTCCAGCGCTCACCATTGCCCGATACAATAAAGCACAAACATCGGCTCTAGTGGCAACTTTTTTAGGATTTAGTAATTTTTTATTAGGATAATTAGTAATTACACCATTTTCTGTCAATGCGGCGATAAAATTACGATGTTCACTTCTAATACTAGAAGCATCACTATAAACTGAAAGGATATTTTCTGTTGAACCAGTAAATTTATAATTCAATCCTTTGGCTAAAGTTATTAAAACATCTAGACGACTCAGCTTTTGTGTGGGGTTAAAGTTTTTGCTGTTGAGAATAGTAAAAAAGCCCATTTCATAAGCTTCTCGAATGGCATCATAAGCCCAATATCGCTTAGGAACATCTTTAAAATTAATTGCTTCTCGAACTTTACTTTTAATAAAGACTTTTTGCAAAAGGGCAGCTAATTCGGCACGAGTTACTGGTGCATTGGGACGAAAAGAATCATCAGGAAATCCGCCAATTACTTCCATTGCAGCCAATTCAGAAATATATTCCCTAGCCCAATAGTTTTTGGAGATATCAGAAAATGAGACTTGAATACCCTTACCTACACCTATTTTCCGATATTCACTTAATAATTTCCCCAGTTCAAAACTGGAGTTGTCCTGAATTGGAGTCAACTTTACCAAACTACCAGGATTAGCTGTTAAAGCTTTTGCTAAGTTAGAATCAAAGGCATTTATAGATTTACCTACTACAGCAAAATCACCTTCGCTAAAGGAGGTAGGATAAGTACCAGTGGTGGCAACTTTGGCAAATCCTGCGGCTTGATATTGGACAATATTAATCTTTTCCGAACTACTCAGAAAAGTAACTTTTTGGTTATTAACTTCCGTGAAATAATCGTAGGCATTGGTATTATCAACAATGCTATCATTATTGACATCAAAACCATAAAAGGTGCGGACTACTTTGTTTTCTGTGGGATTAGCCGATAAAATCAAGTTAACCGCAGTATTTTCCGGCAAACAAACAAATTCACTGTAACCAATAAAGCGATTATTGGTATCATATAAACGGACAACAATGCGATCGCCTAATTTAAATCCTTTAACAAACTTAGCCTTTTGCTTAATCTTATATTTATAATCACCTAAAAACCTTTCTTGGCGATATTTATTGCCATATTTACTCTTAATAGAAATCCGGGCAATTACTTCTTTGATTGTCCCCCCAGGTTGCCATATATAAAGCGTGAAAGCTGATTTCTTCTCTGGTGAAAAACTCGTATTAACGGGAATATCAATTGCTTCACCTTCAGATTGACCCACTAAAAGTTGCGTTTGTGGAGAATTACCTAATTTTGATGCAACTGGGGAAGAAAGTCTTGATACTGCTAATGCAGAAGATATTGGCGATAATGCGACAACAGAAACGGCTGTAACAACCAGTTTACTCCAACTTAAGTTAATGGGATTCATAAGGATATCCGGTAAGTGGGAAACGAGCGTGGCTTGGCTCCCTGAGAGGAAAGCGACACGGGCGGTTTTAACCGCTTTGAATCTTTTTTCATTACCGCCTTGGAGTTAAGAAATTCGGGGTACTTTTGTGGTGTACTTTCAACGGGACAATTACCGATTCAAATTTCCCAACTCTGTACGCATAATGTGTTGCACGCGATGTGCCTCCCTTTCGGGGTGATGTTAGCTGAATGCCTCCGGCACGCTTGCGCGAACGTCAATGTTTTAAGAGCTTTTTAGGCTTGCAACACTGTTTCAGTGACCTTGAAACTGTTTAATCACAAGCGACAGAGCAGGGAACTAGCTACGCATTCCAGGGTGTCGTGACTCAAAAAACGTAGTCAGTGAAGACTTAGACTGGTCAGTACAGCTTGCAATTTCTTACAAGCTCAGTCTCTTTAGGACTGAGTTACTGACAGTATTTTATCTCACACCTGGCCAATGGACTAATATTCTCTAGATCAAAAATTTTTGATGCTAGTGAACTCTACTGGTAACACAGGGCATTTTATATTACTTTTGTCAGATAGGGAAGAGGCAAGTGATAATTGACAATTGATAACTGATAATAATGTGTAGGGGTTTAGCTTTTGCTTTACCCCTACCTATACAATCAAACAATTAAGTCATTTTGACTATAATATAAATAAATAATAATTTAGGAATCTTCACAAATGACAACTACAATCCAGGATTTGCAGACATTAGAAAAACAGGTTTGGACTTGGCGAGATTACAAAATTCAATATACTGTGATGGGTACAGGTCAGCCTTTGGTGCTAATTCACGGTTTTGGCGCTTCTATTGGTCACTGGCGCAAAAATATCCCGATTCTAGCTGCTGCTGGTTATCAGGTGTTCGCTTTAGATTTGCTGGGTTTTGGTGGTTCTGATAAAGCAACTATAGATTATAGCATGGAAGTGTGGGCGGAATTATTAAAGGATTTTTGCCATGCACATATTCAAACACCAGCAATATTTATTGGTAATTCTATTGGCGCTCTTTTAAGTTTAATTGTTTTAACAGAATCTCCAGAAATTGCGGCTGGAGGAGTTTTAATTAACTCTGCTGGTGGTTTGAGTCACCGTCCCCATGAATTAAATCCAATTTTGCGAGTTGTAATGGCAACTTTTAACAAGTTGGTGGCTAACCCAGTGACAGGTAAATTCGTTTTTAACCGGATTCGCCAAAAATCACAAATTCGCCGGACTTTATATCAAGTATATAGCGATCGCACTGCGGTGACAGATGAACTTGTAGATTTACTTTATAACCCATCTTGTGACCCCGGAGCGCAAGAAGTTTTTGCTTCTATTCTCACTGCACCTCCCGGTCCAGGTCCAGAGGAATTATTACCTAAGTTGAAATTTCCGTTATTAGTAATTTGGGGTGCAGAAGATCCTTGGACACCAATTACGGGAGCGAATATCTATGAAGCAGCGCGAGAAAATGGTCAAGATATTAAAGTTGTTCCTATTCCCGGCGCTGGTCATTGTCCCCATGATGAAGTTCCAGATATTGTGAATAGTGAAATTATTGATTGGTTAGGACAGGTAATGGGTAATGGGTAATGGGTAATGGGTAATTGGTAATTGGTAATGGGTAATTGGTAAAAGGTAAGGGTTTTACCTTTGCTATTACCTCATTTATCATTTTGATTAGGTAAGTAGACGAAAATAAATCAAAGTAGATTAAGTAATGTAAAAAATCTGGAGATGATTTCGTAGTAAGGGCTTCAGCCCTCAAATGAGGAATAAATTCCTCACTACAAACTTTGAATTATTCAAGCCGTTCTACTTAGGTATATCGAAAATTAGATCATTCTTGCGTGCATAAACATTGATATTAGTATCACAAAACTTACAATTATAGTCTGTTTCATCTCCTCTCACATAGTTTAATTTATTACAAGCAGGACATTTAATCTGTGTATGATAATTGCTGAATACTTACTTCCTCAACTGATAAACTCAAAGCAGTGGCTATTTGTTCCACGCTCAAACCCATTTCTAATAATTTGGGTATGGCATTTTTTCTGGCTTGTTCTGCTTGTTCAGCCCGTTGTCTTTCTTGTTCAGCCCGTTGTCTTTCTTGTTCAGCGCGTTGAGCAATTTCCGCGTAAGTTAAAAATGGATTACCATTAGGATGATAAAGCTGTAAAGTCTCCTCGCCCAACAGAAACCGAATTTTTAGCCGGGGACTAATAAAGTCTGTAATTTTGGTAATAATATCCAAACCATCTTCAGCCCTTAACCAACCTTGTAAATTATTTTTGTCAGGATCATAGATATAATATTCTTCTACACCATAACGGTCATAGAAAAGTAATTTTTTCTCCATTTCCGCTCTCGTATTACTAGGAGAAATAATTTCAAAGACGATTTGGGGAGGAATACCTGCTTCCTTCCATTGCATATAGGAAAGTCTATCGCCTTTTGGTCTACCCAATACTACGAAAACATCAGGAGCATTAACGATGGTATTTTTGCCTTCAACTGGATACCAAAATAAATCTCCAGCGACAAATACATTGGGGTTATCAGCAAACAGCCAATCTAAATTTTGTTGAATTTCTACAAGAATGCGAAACTGAATCGTATTGTTTGCCACCGGTTGTCCGTCACAATCTGGGTAAATGACCTCTGGCTGGGCTGGTGCTGCGATTTGTGAAACCATAACTCTATCCTCAGCAAGATTTTTTCTAATTATCTACCAAATCAAGGAAATATCAAGTGATATCCTGGGTAGGAAATTAAGATGATTGATACTTTACTATAACCTGAACAAAGATAGTATTATTAAGGATTGTTTCACTGTGTAACCTTTCCTTAGCCTGTCAATATGTCAGAAAATCTAGCTGCTTCTTTAAACGATGTGCTTCCAACCGCTCACAATAGCCAGAATACTATCCGCATTCGGGGCGCTAGGCAGCATAATCTGAAAAATATTGATTTGGAATTACCCCGCGATCGCCTGATTGTCTTTACTGGCGTTTCTGGTTCGGGTAAGTCTTCTTTAGCCTTCGATACCATTTTCGCTGAAGGTCAACGCCGTTATGTAGAATCCCTCAGCGCCTATGCTCGGCAATTTTTGGGACAGTTGGATAAACCCGACGTTGAAGCAATTGAAGGTTTAAGTCCGGCAATTTCCATTGACCAAAAATCAACTTCCCATAATCCCCGTTCGACGGTGGGGACAGTCACGGAAATTTATGATTATCTGCGCTTGTTATATGGTCGCGCTGGTGAACCCCATTGTCCCATCTGCGATCGCTCTATTGCCCCTCAGACCATTGACCAGATGTGCGATCGCATCATGGAACTTCCCGACCGTACCCGCTTCCAAATTCTAGCCCCTGTAGTCCGGGGGAAAAAGGGAACTCACCGCAAATTAATTTCCGGTTTAGCCGCGCAAGGATTTGTCCGCATTAGGGTAAATGGAGAGGTGCGAGAGCTATCAGATTCCATCGAGTTAGACAAAAATAACACACATACTATAGAACTGGTTATTGACAGATTAGTTAAAAAAGATGGTATTCAAGAGCGTTTGGTGGATTCTCTAGCAACCTGTCTTAAGCAATCTAACGGAATCGCCACAATTGAGGTATTAAAAGACACATCGGATAAGATAGCGCTGGAGCGGTCTGATAGTAAGTATATAGCAACTGAGGCAGAAAATCAAGGTATTTCCGCACAAGAATTACCCACAGAAATGGTGTTTTCGGAAAACTTTGCTTGTCCCGAACATGGTGCGGTAATGGAAGAATTATCCCCCCGATTGTTTTCTTTTAATTCCCCTTATGGTGCTTGTCCCCATTGTCATGGGATTGGGACTTTAAGAAGATTTTCCCCGGAGTTGGTTGTACCTAATCCAGATTCGCCCATGTATGCAGCGATCGCTCCTTGGTCAGAAAAGGAAAACTCCTATTATTTGGAGTTGTTATATGCTGTGGGGTTGAATTATGGCTTTGAGTTACAAACTCAATGGGGGAAGTTGACACCGGAACAGCAAAAAGTTGTCTTGTATGGGGAAGAGAAACGAACCACAGAGGCGCAGAGGTCGCAGAGTTTTAAGGGTGTAATTCCCATTTTACAAAGACAGTATGAAGGGGGAACGGAGTTAGTTAAACAGAAATTAGAAGAATATTTAATTGACCAACCCTGCGAAGTTTGCGGTGGGAAAAGATTAAAACCGGAAGCCTTAGCTGTGAAGTTAGGACAATATGGAATTTTAGATTTTACCAGTGTTTCCATTCGAGAATGTCGGGAAAGAATCGAAAAATTAAAATTGAGTACTAGACAAACTCAAATAGCTGATTTAGTTCTCAGAGAAGTTAAAGCCAGATTACAATTTTTATTAGATGTTGGCTTAGATTATCTCACCTTAGATCGTCCCGCTATGACATTATCAGGTGGAGAAGCCCAACGCATTCGATTAGCCACACAAATCGGTTCAGGACTAACAGGAGTTCTTTACGTTTTAGATGAACCAAGTATTGGGTTACATCAAAGAGATAACGGAAAATTACTCAAAACATTAACCAAATTACGCGACTTAGGAAATACCTTAATAGTTGTGGAACATGATGAAGAAACTATCCGCGCTGCTAACTATATAGTTGATATTGGTCCCGGTGCAGGAATTCATGGGGGAAATATTATTTCCGAAGGCAGTTTTGAGGATTTACTCAACGCAGAAGCATCTTTAACTGGTGCTTACCTATCAGGAAGAAGAGTCATCACTACCCCAGCTAAAAGACGAGAAGGAAATGGCCGCGCCTTAACTATTAGAAATGCCCATCGTAACAACTTACAAAATATAGATGTAGAAATTCCCTTGGGAAAACTTGTCTCCGTTACAGGTGTTTCTGGTTCAGGAAAATCTACCTTAATTAACGAATTACTTTATCCAGCCTTACAACATCATTTACTGAAAAAAGCTCCCGCACCCAAAGACATGGATGAAATCAAGGGTTTAAACTGCGTTGATAAAGCCATTGTCATTGACCAATCACCCATTGGGAGAACTCCCCGTTCTAACCCTGCAACTTACACCGGAGTTTTCGATATTATTCGTGATGTTTTTTCCCAAACTGTTGAAGCTAAAACCAGAGGTTATAAACCTGGACAATTTTCTTTTAATGTTAAAGGTGGACGGTGTGAAGCTTGTAGTGGACAAGGTGTAAATGTCATCGAAATGAATTTTCTCCCTGACGTTTATGTACAATGTGAAATTTGCAAAGGTGCGAGATATAACCGGGAAACTCTCCAAGTTAAATATAAGGATAAATCAATTTCTGATGTTTTGAATATGACGGTTGAAGAAGCATTAGATTTCTGTCAAAATATTCCCAAAGCCCTAACTAGATTACAAACTTTATTTGATGTTGGTTTGGGTTATGTGCAATTAGGACAACCAGCCACAACTTTATCTGGTGGAGAAGCCCAACGGGTGAAATTAGCCACGGAATTATCTCGACGCGCGACTGGGAAAACACTTTATTTAATAGATGAACCAACTACAGGTTTATCTTTTTATGATGTCCACAAATTGTTGGACGTTTTACAAAGATTGGTAGATAAGGGAAATTCCATTTTAGTGATTGAACATAATTTAGATGTCATTCGTTGTTCTGATTGGGTGATAGATTTGGGACCTGAAGGTGGAGATAAGGGCGGAGAACTGATTGCTGCGGGAACGCCTGAAGATGTGGCAAAAAATCCTCGTTCTTATACTGGTCAATATTTACAGCAGGTGTTGGCGCAATATCCAGCAGTTATCTAAACTATGATTTGTGTGATTAATCTGATTTTTTTGATTAATTCATCATCTAAACTATGATTTTTTTGATTAATTTGATTTTTGTGATTAATTAATTATTTCAATCATCCCAATCATCTAAACTATGATTTTTTTGATTAATCTGATTTTTGTGATTAATTAATTATTTCAATCATCCCAATCATCTAAACTATGATTTGTGTGATTAATTTGATTTTTGTGATTAATTAATTATTTCAATCATCCCAATCATCTAAACTATGATTTTTTTGATTAATTTGATTTTTGTGATTAATTAATTATTTCAATCATCCCAATCATCTAAATCAGAAAAATCACAGTTTAGACATTATGCTAATAATTCTCGAATTATCCGAGTTACAGCTTTTTGAGTAACACGAGTGGCAATTTGTTGACCTAAAAGTTGAACTCCTGGATTAACAATGATTTGGGCTAATTGGGGGGCTAACTTTGTCGCATCAAAGCCTTTAGTTTCTCGCAAAATCCCAGCAATGCGTTTAATATATTCTAAAGTTTGTTGTTGTTCAACACTTGCTGAAGGAATTTGATTGATTGCGGTGATTCCTACCCTTTCTCGCAGTACATAAGTCAAGTTATGCAAGGCATTTTTACTAACAGCATCTACACCGTTGAAAAATTCATCAACTAATCTGTCACGAATAAATGAACCTCGGTCAGAAGAGAGAAATTCTACTCCTTGATTAACAACCAAATTAAGATCATATTCTTGGTTACTGCGGGCATTTTTTAACAAATTCTCCAACCGATTCCAGCGAAATTTACCATCTTTAAACAGTAATTCTTGTAATGATGTTCTTAACTCATTTGCCGGATCTGTTAAAAGCCGTTTAGCAACATAAGGATAGGCTTCACTGAGAACTTTAAAATCGGGATCTATATAAATTGCAATCCCTTCCAAAGTCACAAGAGAACGAATAATTAAAGCGTAATAGGGAGGGACGCGGAAAGGATATTCATACATTAAAGCTGATAAATCATCGGTGATGCTTTTAATATTCAAATCCGCGACACTTGCACCTTCGGCATTAGCAAATACCTTTGCAAAAGCGGGAACGATGGGGGTAAGGTCTGTTTCTGGACTGAGGAATTCTAACTTTACATAGTCTTTTGCTAAACTATCAAATTCTCGATTGACAACGTGGACAATTGCCTCAATTAAACCATAACGTTGGGCTGGTTTAACTTCGCTCATCATGCCAAAATCGAGATAAGCTAATTTACCATCCATTGTCGCTAACAAGTTACCTGGGTGAGGGTCAGCATGAAAAAATCCATGTTCTAATAATTGACGTAAAGAACACTGGACACCAACTTCAATTAAATACCGCGCATTGATTCCTAAAGCGGCAATTTTTTCGGGTTGAGTTAATTTAATGCCGTTAATCCATTCCATCGTTAAAACGCGACGGTTGGTGTATTCCCAGTAAATTTTGGGGACATAAATATCCTTCATGTGACCATATAATTCAAAAAAGCGTTCCGCATTTTCGCCTTCATGAATATAGTCCATTTCTTCAAAAATGCGATCGCCTAATTCATCTAAAATCCCCACTAAATCACTGCGGACTCGCTGGAAATTGTGCTGTATCCAACCAGCCAAATTCCGCAAAATATACAAATCTATAGTAATTTTTTCTCGTAAATCTGGGCGTTGTACCTTAATCGCTACTTCTTCGCCAGTTTTCAATCTTCCCTGATATACCTGTCCTAAAGAAGCCGCCGCAATCGGTTGTGAAGACAATTCTGCATAAATCTCTAATGGTGTTGCTCCCAATTCTTCCTCAATAAACTGGTAAGCTATTTCATTAGGAAAAGCTGGTAATTGATCTTGGAGTCTAGTTAATTCTTCCAGGTAAATTGGTGGGACTAAATCTGGTCTAGTGGATAAAGCCTGACCAATTTTAATGTAAGCTGGACCCAACTTTGTTAATAAATCTCTGAGCTGAACAGCGCGACGACGTTCATTTTTAACCAAAATTCCCCATTGCTTATCCCACCATAACCCAAAGACAAAGGACAGAATTGGTTTTAAAACCGTCAAAATCCGCCCGATAACTTGCAGGAATCGCCCACTATACTGTGCTTGTATTTCCACAGGATCATACAGCATCGACTCCGGTTCAGATCCCACCCGCACCCGATGTCTGGGCTGTGGAGAAGCTTCAGCCGATTTGATTGCTACAGTCTGTGGATTTTGTTCTGCTACTACCTCAATTACGGACAATTCGCCTCCGCGACTGTCCTCCTGACTTGTTCGAGAACTAGAGGGAAGTGTCTTAACCATCATGAAGAAGCCACCAGTTAGATCAACGTTGTTAAATATTGTAACAATATCTTGTCTTTTCGGGATATCTTCAAAAATTAGAAATTAATGCTTTAATATTTTTTGTCAATAAACGCAGCATAGTATATTTAGGCGGAAAACAACATAACTAAATATATTTAAGGACGTTCAGGCAGAAACCAATAATCACTTTGTAACCCACATTCCTATAATATTTTTGCTAAAAAGACTGACAACAACCAGGTAAAGTTGGATAGTTTGCTAGAATTACCTATTGATCTTGGGAGTCTTGTTAATGACAACAATCTTAGAAGTAAATAGTACAAACTTACTATTACTGCAATTGTTACAGGTAGGAATGCCTACCCAAGCAGCCACTAGTCAAGTTGATTTAGTTCAAGGAGTAATCCAGGCATTTATTTTAGGGATTGTGCAAGGGATTACAGAGTTTTTACCAATTAGTAGTACAGCACATTTAATCATTGTGACGAAGGTATTTGGTTGGAAAGAACTGGGTTCTAAAGATTTTGTTGATGCTATTCAATTTGGAAGCGTAATTGCAATTTTGTGGTATTTTTGGGCTGTTATTTCTAGTTTAGTGAAAGGTGCAATTACAGCTTTTAAAACTAAAGACTGGGAAAGCGAAGAATGGAAAATTGTTGTCGGGATTGCGGTGGGGACAATTCCCGCTTTAACTATTGGGTTTTTGTTAAAAGATGTGATCCCAGAAAGTTCCTTAATTATTGCGATCATGTCAATTATTATGGCGATTTTGCTAGGGTTAGCGGAAAAAATTGGGAGTCGTAAACGGGGTTTTGCTACTTTGGAAATTCGAGATGGTATTTTAGTAGGATTGGGACAAACTTTAGCTTTAGTTCCGGGCGTTTCTCGTTCAGGTTCCACTTTAACTACTGGCTTATTTCTAGGATTAGAAAGAGAAGCAGCCGCGAAATTTTCATTTTTGTTAGGATTTCCCACTTTGACAATTGCGACTTTATATAAAAGTCTGAAAATCTTCAAAATGTTTGAATCAGGTGAATTACCAGATAATATTGTGATTCTGTTAATTGTTGGCATCATTTCTACTTTTATTTTTTCCTATTTATCAATTGCTTTTTTAATCAAATACTTGCAAACTAAAAACACATTGGTTTTTGTTTGGTATAGGTTGGCTTTTGGTATTTCCATTTTATTAGCGATCGCCGCTGGTTGGCCAGGATAACTCTGATAGAATATTTACACTAGGTGGGGATTGGGGATTGGATATTAAATTTTAGATTTTGGATCATGTTAAATTAACTTCTATCTAAAATTTTTATCCCCTAACAACTGTACGGGCGAAGCATTTGGAGAACTATTTTTGGCAATGATCGATAATTTATCTTCCAAATGCTTCGCCCCTACTGACAACTAACAACTGACAACTG
The DNA here is from genome assembly GCF_009712025.1 of Dolichospermum sp. UHCC 0406. Classification (NCBI taxonomy): domain Bacteria; kingdom Bacillati; phylum Cyanobacteriota; class Cyanophyceae; order Nostocales; family Aphanizomenonaceae; genus Dolichospermum; species Dolichospermum sp. UHCC 0406. Next base: position 164,420 of record NZ_VILA01000004.1, on the reverse strand, counting down.
ACAGATCGATAATTTATCTTCCAAATGAATGCTTCGCCCCTACTAACAACTGACAACTGACAACTGACAACTAACTCATGACTACCATTCAACCTGCTAAAATTACCAAGGTGCTTGCTGACTCAATTGCGGAGGAAATTGGCTTTACAGCCGGTGATGCGATTGTGGCCATTAATGGCACACAACCTCGTGATTTAATTGATTATCAATTTTTGTGCGCTGATGAAATTCTGGAACTAGAAGTTTTAGATGCGACAGGGAAAACCCATCATGTCGAAATTGAAAAAGATTATGATGATGATTTAGGACTGGAATTTTCAACAGCTTTATTTGATGGTTTAATTCAGTGTAATAACCGTTGTCCCTTTTGCTTTATTGATCAACAACCACCGGGAAAACGGACTAGTTTATATTTAAAAGATGATGATTACCGATTAAGCTTTTTATATGGTTCTTATCTAACTTTAACGAATTTAACCGCGAAAGAATGGCAAAGAATTGAACAAATGCGATTATCACCTCTGTATGTTTCCGTGCATTCTACAGAACCAGATATAAGAATTAGACTTTTAAAAAATAATCGGGGTGGAGAAATATTATCACAAATTCGCTGGTTTCAAGAACGAAGATTACAAATTCATGCTCAAGTTGTTGTCTGTCCAGGGATAAATGATGGTGAACATTTAGAAAAGACATTACAAGATCTAACATCTTTTCATCCTGGAGAATTACCAACAGTAGCATCAATAGCAGTTGTTCCCGTGGGTTTAACGCGATTTCGTCCCCAGGAAGATGAACTCATACCTGTAACTAAGGAAAAAGCACAAGAGGTAATTTCTCAAGTTAAATTACTCTCTCAGAAATTTCGCAAAAAATATAATTCTAGTGTAGTGTGGTTAGCTGATGAATGGTTTTTAATTGCCGGGGAAGAATTACCTAGCGAAGCTGAATATGAAGAGTATCCCCAAATTGATAATGGTGTGGGTTCAATTCGCTTATTTATTAAACAATTTACCCAAACTGCAACTGAGTTATTACCACCGAAAATTACCAACCAACGCAGATTGACTTGGGTTGTCGGTAATGCAGTGGAAATAGCATTTCAACCCCTGGTACAACAATTAAATACTGTAGAAGGGTTAGAAGTGAATATGCGGGCTTTATGTAGCGATTATTGGGGACAGAGTATCAGTGTTACTGGGTTATTAACGGGACATGATTTACTGTTAAATCTTCAAGGACAAGATTTAGGAGAGGGAATTTTATTACCTAGTGTCATGCTTAAACATGGGGAACTGGTATTTTTAGATGATATGACGGTTGCAGAAGTATCCCAACAATTAAATGTCAGTATTTTCCCTGTGGCAGGAGTTGAGGAATTAATCAATACTTGTCTTCAATAGGATTGATGATTTACCAAAGTCTTTCCTATTCGACAACCATACTCAACACGGCTTAATTATTTGATTTAAGCGGGTAGGGGTTTAGCAATGCTAAACCCCTACAAATCTAGGTTTTTCGTGATTTTACAAAAGTCCATGTCCCAACCGTTTTGAGTATAACAACTGACAACTGGCAACTGACTAATGAATAGAAAGACAAAAATTTTAGTTATTGAAGATGAAAAATCAGTGCGGGAACATCTATTAGATTTGCTAGAATCTGAGAATTTTGAAGTTGTTGCTGCTGCTAATGGGAGAATAGGCTTAAATATGGCTATGTCAGAATATCCAGATTTAATTCTCTGTGATATGATGATGCCAGAATTAGACGGTTATGGCGTATTAACAGCATTGCGGCAAGAGCCATCAATATCAACTATTCCTTTCATTTTTTTAACTGCTAACTCGGCTAAATCTGATTTCCGTCAAGGGATGAATATGGGAGCAGATGATTACCTGACTAAGCCATTTACCAGGGCTGAATTATTGAGTGCTATCCTAAATAAGTTGAAAAATTATGCAAATTTAAAGAAGAATTTATTGGCTAATATTAATAAATTAACACCAAGAATGCAGTTGGTTTTAAATAATTTAAAAATAGCAATAAGAGAGAAAAATTTTGCAGATTTTGAGCTTCATTATCAACCAATTACCGATATTAATACTGGCAAAATTACCGCCGCAGAAAGTCTATTACGTTGGACAAATACGGAACTAGGAAGAGTATCACCACAGGAATTTATTCCTTTAGCAGAGACCAATGGATTAATTATTGATATTGGTAAATGGGTGTTAAATAGAGTTTGTCAGCAAATGCAAACTTGGCAAGATATTGGCATTTATAACTTAACCATAGCGGTTAATCTTGCATCAATTGAATTTAATCAACCAGATTTAATTCCCCAAATTATCAATTTGATATCTAGCCATAATATTCAATCAAATTGTTTAGAGCTTGAACTAACAGAAAGAATGATTATGGAAGATGTGGATATGGCAAGAGTAGCTATGAATAAACTACGCTCTTTAGGGGTAAAGATTGCCCTGGATGATTTTGGTGTTAGTAATAATTCATTGCTTACTCTCAAGCAATTACCAATGGATACACTCAAAATTGATCGTGATTTTATCCAAAATATTAATGATGATTACCGCAAAGCAGCAATTACAAAAAACTTGATTCAACTAGGACATGATTTGCAGCTAAAAATTATTGCTGAAGGGGTAGAAACTGAAGCAGAACTAGCATTTTTACGAGAAAATAACTGTGATGCTATTCAAGGCTTTATCTGTAGTCCACCATTACCTGCATTAGAATTCCAGAAGCTCTTATTGACCAATAAATCTTTATTTATTTATCCTAATGGTTAGAATAGATTTAAGTAGGTTAGCATTGAAAATCGTCGTTATGGCACTAGGCAAGAGGCAAGAGGCAAGAGTGAAGAGGGTTTGGGCGGCTCGTTTCCCACTTACCGCGAGGTTTTATGAATTCTCCCTCTCTTAATTGGTTCGCTAAAATATTCATCAAAGTCCCGCTAAAAACCTTGTTGATAGTGCCATTTGTTTTGCAAACCGTGGTGGTAGTAACACTGGTGGGTTATTTTTCCTACCGTAGTGGACAGGAGGCTGTGGAAAGTCTAGCAGATCAATTAATTACCGAGGTAGATAATCGCATTGAACAACATTTAAATAGTTATTTAGGCAAAGCCCAGGAAATCAACCGCACTAATATAGATGCTTTCGAGTCAGGAGTCTTAGATTTAAATGATTTTAACGCCCTGGGAAAATATTTTTATCGTCAGGTGCGATCTTTCAATTTTGCCTATGTTAACTTTGGCACTAAAGAGGGAGGATTTATCGGTGCTGGTTATGGGCTGGGTAATAAATTCGACATTGGAGAAATTCCCATATCGGACCAAAGCAAAAGCCTCAGCTACTCAGTAGATAACCAAGGAAATCGCCTCAAGTTAGTAGCTACTCTCAAAAACCCGCAATATAATAATGCTGCCTGGTACTTAGATGCGGCCAAAGCTGGTAAACCGATTTGGAGTTCTATTTATACATGGGCAAATGTACCTGGTCGCATCTGCATTTCCGCCAGCACTCCAGTTTATGACCAGCAGAAAGGATTATTAGGTGTACTTGGTATTGATCTCGAACTTTCGCACATTAGTGAATTTCTGAAAAAACTGGATTATGGAAAATCAGGTCATATTTTTATTATCGAGCGATCAGGGTTGATTGTTGCTAGTTCCCAAGGTGAATCTTCTGCCCCTACTGTCAATGGCAAAGCGACAAGATTACAAGCCCTGCATAGCCGTGAACCTGTGATTCGTGACATAACTCAGGATTTAATCCAGCGGTTTGGCAATTTGCAAGCTATCTCCAAAACCCAACTTTTTCACCCGTCTTTGTCACAAAAACTCTTTGTGAGAGTGACACCATACCGCGACGATTACGGCTTAGATTGGCTCGTGGTGACGGTGATTCCGAAATCGGAATTTATGGCAGAAATTCATGCTAATGCCCACAGAACCCTGATTATCTGTAGTTTATCACTGCTAATTGCTGTGGGAACGGGTAGTTTCACTGCAAACTGGATAGCTAAACCAATTTTACGCTTGAGTCGAGCTAGTCAAGCTATGTCCAAAGGAGTATGGCAAGAGTCTTTATCTGAAGATATAACAATTGCAGAACTCAAGGTTTTAGCAACATCCTTTAACCAGATGTCCACTCAAGTCAAAAAAGCTTTTCAGGAATCAGAAACTAAATTTTCGACCATTTTTCATACTACTCCTGACCCTGTTTGGATTGCCACCTTAGCAGAAGGAAAATTTTTGAATGTTAATGAAAGTTTTTGCCAATTTTGGGGAGATACACCAGAAAATATCCTTGGCAAAACCAGTGAGCAATTAGGATTGTGGAAGAATATAGAGAATTTACACCACTTCAAAGAGAGACTAATTAATGAAGGCAGTATCGTCAATTTTAAACTGGTAATTTGTACTCAATCCCAGCAAACTAAAACCGTTCTCATCTCAGCTAAGGTGCAATACTTGGGTGAACAGGATTGTCTGATTGGTGTCATCAGAGATGTTAGCGATCTCTACGATGAACTTCGTTTACGCAAACAGACAGAAATCGCCTTGCACAAAAGTGAAGCTATGTTGTTAGAAGCCCAGCAGCTTGCTCACATTGGTAACTGGGACTATGATGTGATCACAGGTAAAATTACTTGGTCTACTCAGCTATTCCAGATTTTAGGACGTGACCAGACACTGGGTGAACCTACTTACGAAGAAATTCTCCGGCTTCACTATCCCCAAGATGCCGAACAGTTACACCAGGCAGTTGAGCGATCGCTCTCTACAGGAGAATCCTATCAATTGGAACTGAGGGTTGTCAAGGCAGATGGCTCTTTTCAGTATACAGAAGCTAGAGGCAAGGCCGAACTCAATGCCCAAGGACAAGTGATTCGGCTGTTTGGCACAACCCAAGACATGACTGAGCGCAGACAAATAGAAGATCAACTGCGAGCGAGTCAGCATTTTATTGAACAGATTACAGAACTAACGCCAAACCTACTGTATATTTACGACCATATCGAACAGCGTAATGTTTACATAAATCGTTCTGTTGCCGAAATATTGGGCTATTCTGCCACAGCGATTCAGTCCATGGGAGCTAACTTGTTTCCTATTATTTGTCATCCCGATGATCTATATCTGGTCTATCAGTCCATGCAACAGCTTGATAGTCTGCAAGATCGTGAGTTCGTGGAAGTAGAGTATCGCGTTAAGAATGCTCAAGGGCAATGGTGTTGGCTTTATAGTCGAGATATGGTGTTTTCTAGAACTGCGGATGGTAGGCTAAAGCAAACTTTAGGAACGTCCCAAGATATCAGCAAACGCAAAAAAGTAGAATTAGCTTTGCGAGAAGCAGAATATAACCTCAGATTAGCAAATCAGGAACTGGAAAAACTAGTCAATATTGATGGGTTAACGCAAATTGCCAATCGTCGCTGTTTTGATCATCGTTTAGAGCAAGAATGGCAGCGACTATACCGAGAACAGGAATTTTTATCTTTATTGTTATTTGATGTTGATTATTTTAAACGCTATAATGATGCCTACGGTCATCTACTAGGGGATGAATGCTTGATTAAAATTGCTCAGTCTGTACAACAGGTTATATTCCGTCCGGCGGATTTATTGGCTCGCTATGGTGGGGAAGAATTTGTGGTTATTTTACCCAATACGGACATTGATGGGACGATGGTGATCGCTCAACGAATTCATACTGCAATTCAAGATTTAGCAATTCCTCATCAAGCCTCGAAAGTAAGTAATATAGTTACTATTAGTATCGGCATTAGCAGTTTGATACCTACTTCCGAATTATCACCATCAAACCTGATTGAACAAGCTGATCAAGCACTCTATCGAGCTAAACAACAGGGACGCAATCAGTCTGTACTGTGATTTTTGGGATTTTGATGATTTTGATGATTTTTTATTAATGACTCCTGATTCCTCCTAAAACCATCCTTCTTGTTCGAGGGTTTCGATTAATTGTAAACCGCGAGGATCTCCTACGCCTAGAAGTGAGGCTTTGGTATCTGCTCTCACTCCTAAGTCTTTATCTTCGGCAAAAGCTTGGATTAATGCGTCTATAGCTGTGGCATAGACGACGTTAGATGGTAGTTCTTTACAAAGCTGGCCAATTGTCCAAGCGGAGTTACTTCGCACAGCGGCGATGGGGTCTGTAACTAAGGCTTCAATTAGGGCAGGAATTGCGCCGACGATGGCTTCATAACCTACTTCTGTCATCTGTGCTAGGGCGCTGGCTGCCCAGAGACGGACGGCGGGAATATCGGTTCTCAGGGCATTAGCGAGGGGTGCTAAGGAACGGCGATCGCGGCAATTACCCAAAGCCCAAACTACACCTTTACGAACATAACCATTAAAATCGCGGTTAAGTTGCATAATCAACGGTTCTACGGCTTCCTTGGCGGGGTTGCGGCCAATACCGTAGGCTGCACTGACTCGCACTAGGGGACAATTATCTGTTAGAAGATGGATGAGATAAGGTGTTGCCCGTTCATCTTGAATATCACAAAAAGCACGCGCTGCTAACATCCGTTGTTGAGGCTGGGGATTTTCTAAAAGTACCAGCATTAATTCGGGATCAGGTTTTTCCACTTCTGATTCATCAGCAAGTGGTTCTATTTTATCTAAGGGGCTTCCTAGCTCCGCTTCGGTATCGAGTAGGCTGAGTTCGTATTCGTCGTACATAATTATTTCACTGTAACCCTATTCCCCGTTCCCTGTTCCCTGTTAAGAGTTCCCTAACTCAAGTGATTTTACCATCCAGAGGGATTGTTCTTGATAACCAAGTTGATGATAAAGATTTAATGCGGGTGTATTTGATTGAAATACTTGTAGTCCGATTTGGCGATCACCTTTTTGTGTAGCCCAATCTTCTATATAAGCCATCAATCCTTTACCAATGCCTCTGTGTCTATATTCTGGGATGACATAGAGGAGAAAGATGTGCGGATGGCGATCGCCACTAACCTGATCTATCGCATTCCCCACCCATAAACAAGCTACGGGTGATTGGTAATTGGTAATTGGTAATTGGTGAATAATTTCCTCCCCTACCTCCCCTACCTCCCCTGCCTCTTCATAAACCCACCATACAGGGGTATCACGACAGAAGTATTGCTCAACTGTATGTGCCAAGTGGGAAAAATCTTGATCAGGGAATTGTTCTTGGTAACTCCTTTGCATAAACTTAACCAAGAGGGCTTTATCGAGAGTAGAACCTTGGCGAAAAGAATAGCCTGGAAGTAAATTCACAATAGACCTATTCCCCAATTACTTGATTATCATCCCAATGGGGGCAGGGGCTGCCATATCGGAGGGTAAAAAGATGCGGGCGCTGACTGCTACTAAGGCAAAGGTAAATATCAAGATTGCCAGCATTGGGGCGATGTATTGACGAAGAATAGCCATGTTGTTGATTGTAAATAAATAGCAGAAGTTATTGAACTGATTCTAGCAATTATTTGGGTTTAGCAAAGCATGGCTTTGACACTCTCAGGGAGCCAAGCCACTGAGATTCTGCGGACAGAATAGACTTGGGTAACACCCAAAGCCTGATTCTCGCTACGGTCGTCAAACACCGTCTACCCAGTAAGCCTAAGTCTAAGCTTAGATTGCTGGCTACTTTTTTTAAAATATTCGCACTGCCGTTTAAATCGGCGTTAACTATTGAGCCATTACTTGACTGATATAAGCCACGTTTAAGACGCTTTCCTGATGCTTTCCACCCTTCTGGCTTTTCGCCATACTTGGGTAGGGAGTCTCCATCTAGAAAACTAGCTTTTGACGTATATGCTTCTTCAGTTTCTTGAAATCTAATACCGTGCAAATCACAAAGTTGTTTCAACCTATCTTTGAGTTTACCCAAAGGCATTTGAACGAACTTTTGGTTATTGATTCTACCCATGGTGGCATTAGATTTAAAGCCTTCGTTCCAACCAATTACTAATGTGCCAATGCCATATTTTAAGCAATGGTCAATAATTAGTTTCGCTGCTTTATTAATACCATCACGCATTTGATGGTTACGTTTACGGGTTACACGGTCTAACCAAGCATCCCAATAAGCTTCTGATTTCCCCTCTTTTCTTGTTGATATTTTCTTGTTCCAAAGCTGATTCATGGCTTTCATTGACCGGGCATCAATCAATAGGGAATTACCCAATGTATCAACACAAGCCGCTAAATTATCAGCCGTTCCCAAGTCAATAGACAGAGCTTGATTAATGTCTAAATCATGCTGTTGTTTCTCAACTTCGTAAGACATCTCTAAATAAAAAGTACCATTTTTAGGTATGATAGTAAACTCTTTAACATTTGCTATGTTTAAATTTGACGGCATTGGTAGAAAAAATTCAGAAATTCCAAACCATCTTTTAACTGTTAATCCCAACGAAAATCTAAGTTGTCCATTAACTAGAGTTGGTTTTTGTCCACCGCTATTAGGATAGGCGACTTTAAAAAGTTTAGAACTTGTTAGATATCCGGGTACTTTGGGTTGAAAGTGTAATTGTCCTTTAAGAAACAAAGAACGCAATTCTTTAAATGATTTAAATGCCTCAATTACAGACAATAAAGTTTGTTGTGCGGGTGTAGAAGGCAAAGATTTCGCAACCATAGTTTTAGAAACTGAAGGTTCGTAAGCTAAATCAAATTTACCCGTTAACAACTTTCCAGTTTTAAAAAAAGTTTGTCTAGCGAAATAAATACCGCTGTTGTACAACTTCCCTGACTGCTGACAGAGATAATCTAATACCGCTTTTGTTTCATGATCGGGAGACAACAAAATCTCCTGTACTCCCATTGACTTTTTGAGTTTAGACATTGAGTTTAGACATTGTTTCGACCGCCAATGCTGTGACAATATAATCATATCATATTAATAGCAGATTGAGTGTATGTCTAGAAAAAAAGGAACTGTTATTTATTTGTCTGACGAAGATAAGGCAAAGTTAGAAAGAATTGCCGCAAACTGGGGAGTGTCTCAGTCATCGGCTACGCAAAGATTGATCAGAGAATACAAGCTAGAGTAGAAAATACCACAGCGGTTAAAACCGCTCGTGCCGTTTTCCTCTCAGCACTAAAGTGTCTGAGTTTCCCACTTACCGCGAGGTTCTATGATTGCTGATCCTGGTCTAATTCATTTAAGACTTTTTCACAGTACCAATTTTCTGGCATTCCCGGAACATTTTGTTTGGCTTGTTCAATTAGTCTTTCGGCTGCCGCAACGTCTCCAGATAATCTAGCGATCAGGCGATTCTTGAGGTAGTTACCAGTAACTTCTTCATCTGGTTGGTTGGGGATGGTGGGACTGATGACTTGCAGCGGTTCACGGCGCAGTTGCCAAAATAATACGTAATAAAGTGTCCCAAAAATTAGAATCAAGCTAATAGTTCCCAAGAGTGTGAGGAAATTAAAAGCCAGATTTTGTAAAACTAATTGTGAGAGGACATAGCCCAGTAATAGACCTGTGACTATCAGAACGAATGTACCGACCAGAATAACTACTTGTGTTCCCATATATCTTCTTCTTCTAGTCCTGGTCTAGTTGCTGCCAATACTTTGGGATTCCAAGGGGCAACAATAGGTAATAGTAGCAAACCAGGTAGCGCCGCCACAAGAGAAAGTAAGAAAAATGTCGGCCAACCTGTGGCTTTTGCCCAACTTCCTGCGGGTGCGGAAAGTACGTCTCGACTAATGGCCATGAGGCTGGAGAATAACGCAAACTGGGTGGTTGTGAATCGGTGGTTACAGAGACGCATTAAAAAGGCGACTGTAGCGACTGTGACTAATCCAGCCGAGAAGTTTTCAATGTTTACGGCTATGACTAACAGGGAATAATCTTTTTTATCAGCGATGCCTTCGGCGCGCGGAGCTATCGCTAGGGCATAATAACCTAAGTTACTCAATAATTGCAGCCCCCCAAATACCCACAAACTGCGATTTAAGTTAATTTTGGTCATGATCACACCCCCAGCTAATACGCCGACAGTGGTGGCAAGAAATCCCATCCCAGCTTGAATTGCGCCGATTTCGGTTTTGGTAAAGTCTATTTCTCTCAGAAATAAGTTGGCTGTGATGCCGACGAGGGAATCACCTAGTTTATAAAGTAATATAAAACCTAGTGTTAAACTCGCTTGTTTGATACCAAAGCGGTGAAAAAATTCTTTGAAAGGTAGGAAAATAGCTGTTTGTAAGTTTTCAGGTGGACTATCTTCGCTAACTTCATTTAGGAGGGAGTTTGGTAATAATACGGATGTCGTTATCCAAGCCACTAATAATCCTGCTAATAACCAATAAAATACAGGTTGGGGAATGAAGCCGACAAAAACGCCAGCTATTAACCCTGCTACTAGTAACGTGATCATGACTATAAAAATCACGTCTTTTCCAGAAATGGGGGCTAGTTGTGTTTTATTTTGTAGTTTGTGTTCTGCGGGCGACCACAAAGTAGTAAATATACTTCCCGCCATAATCACTGCCATGAGCAAATATACTACATTCCAAGGTAGATAATCTGCTAACACTAAGGCGAGGGAACTGGTAATAAATAGGGCGATCCGGTAGCCTAATACCCACACAGATGCCCCTGGTTGCGCCTCTAGGGGGTTTAAAATGTCTGTCCGGTAGGCATCACCAGCGATGTCCTGAGTGGCACTGAGGAAGGTAATAATCAGGCAATTGATGGCGAGGATTTGTAATACTTGTTCGCTTTGGGCTGGTTGTTGAAGGGCAAGGGCAGCGATCGCTAATACTAACCCAATTTGGGTAATAATTAACCAACCTCTTCTCCCACCTAATAATGGTGGTGTAAATCTATCTAATAGCGGCGACCAGAGAAATTTTAAGGAATAAGGTAAACTTAATAAACCAAATAAGGTGATTTTGGCAATATCAACTTTGGCATCTTGCATCCATAGTTGTAGGGTTCTACTCGTGAGGAATAGTGGTAAACCTGATGCAAAACCTAGTAATAATAAAGCACCCATTTTCTGGCTTTGGAAGGCCTGTCGGAGTGCTTGAATTTCTTTCATACAATAAGTGCAAAATCAGGATTTTACTTTTTTTGTGGCCTGTTCAATTAGATCTTCAATTTTCTTAATATTCTGATCTCCGGCTAAGTAACCAATACCTCGATGTAAATGTAAGCGAAATTGCGTAATTAGGGTTTCTCTATCTGTATCTAATCCGTCGTTGTAGCAGCGTTGTTTGAGGGCTAAAAGTAAAATATCGGACATTTCTCCCCCAAAAACCCGCCATGTCATTTCGACGTTGCTATCTTGGGGGATAGGTACGGGGGAAGGTGCAGCGGTTTCTGCTAGGGAACGACAAAACGCCCACCGACATAATATGTTCCATTGTTCTATTTTGGTGCTGCGTTTGAGTTTGAGGAGTTGTTCTTTGGCTGTTTGGGAGAGTTTGATTCTTTCTATTGGTGATTCCATGATTTTGGTAAAAAATATGAATTGAGTTTCGCGCAAAGGCGCTAAGGAGCAAAGACGCAAAGGAAGAAATTAAGAGGAGTTGGAGTTTACCAAAAATAACCGGCTTTGATTGTGGTTTCTCTTTTGTTGGAGTTATATTGGAGTAGGTATTCGCGGGCTATGGCTTCGGTTTCTTTCAGGTTTTGATATTCTTTTTTGCCGATTTCGGTGTCAGTGGAAAGGAGGATTACTTGATGGCTGGCTGAGGGAAAGTATCTTTCTACTAGGTTGTTGCGGTGGGAGGAGTCTAGTCTTCCTAATGGGGTGTCTATGGCTATGGGTAAGCGTCTTCCTGATACTTTGGCTAATCCCCACAAAAATGCGATCGCTAATAGTTGTTTTTCACCGGCGGAAAGCCGATGTTTGGGGACTTGTTTTCCGTTTAAATCATATAATGATAAGCCGAAGGTTTTACTATCAATAGCTATGCGATGTACTAGGTCTGATTTATGTAATAAATATAGAAAACAGTTTTTGACTTCTTCTTCTAATTTATTCAATTTTCTCAAAGTCAATCTTTCTCGAAATACTTTTAATGTTTGTTGAACTTTTAATGCAGAATCAATAATATGTTCACTATTTTGATATTTGATATTTTGTACAGTATATTCATTTAGTTCTTGTCTCAATTTTTTGGTTTCTGTATCTAATTCTATCAGTTTTTGAGTCATTATGTCTGACTGAGATTTAATTTTATTAAATTCAGTTTGTGCCTCTTTTACTGCTTTTTGTAGTTTTGTATATTCTTCGGGTGCAGCCGCAGTTTGTACTTGTCTTTCTAAGGTGAGAATTTCTTCTTCATAATTAGTTAATTCATCTAATTGCTTTTGGGCGGTGTTTTGGGAAACCTGTAAACGATAAGTTATATTGTCAAGTAAACTTAAACTTTCTTCATCTCCATTTAACCAATTATTTTCTGTTGATAAGTTATTGGTATATAAGTTATTGATATCTTCAGCTAAAAAAGATTGAATATTAGTAACTTTATTATTTTCTAGATTTAATTGTTGTAGCCAATTCAATAATCTTTCATCTCTAGCAATTAAGACATCTTTCGCTAATTGAATTTGTTGAGTTTTCAGTTCTTTTTCTCCCTGTCTTTGCACTTGAGATAATAAAGGACTAATTAAGGCTAAAGGTAAAACATCAGCAGCTAGTTCACACAAAGATTCACGGACATTATTCGCAACTTTAATTTTCTCTTCCTTTTGTTGTTCTAACTGACTACGTTCAGCAGCAATTTTACCACCTTCATTCACAAATCTATCTAAAGCCTCTTCATGAACTTTTTCTAATTCTGTAACTTGAATATTTATATCTGCTAGTTTTATCTGATTGTTTTCATATTCTGCCTGTTTTTCCTGAAGTCGGGTTTCAATTTCTGCTAATTTTTCTAAATCTTTTGTATCTGCAAATTCTCGTTTTTTGCGATTTACTAATATCTCTAAATCAATTGCCAATTTATCAGCTAATTCTAAACCCAAAAGTCCGTTAATCGCATCTACAACTATGGGCGGGGGTATTTCCTGTTCTGCAAGTTCTTTAACTTGTTCACCGTCAAAGAGAAATAAATTGGAAATGCCTAAAGGTAAAATATTTTCTATATATTCATCCCAAATATTTACTAATGAATCAATTGGCCATGTTTCATCATCTCCTAATATTCCTAATTGGTCTTTTCCGTCTTTAGGATTTTTTTCCCAAGTCCGCACAACGCGATATTTTATTGGTCTATCTTCTTCGATATGTTCAAAAACTAATTCAATTCTGGTTTTTTCTGTGGGGGTACTTTTACTATTCACGCATTGGGTTAAAAAATCACTATAACTCAGATTTCCTCTTGTTGAACATTGGGCGCGTTGTCCATATAATGCAAGGCGAATGGCATCCATGAGGGTGGTTTTTCCGCCGCCGTTCATTCCTCCTAAAAGGATAATTGGGCGGGCGTTATCTTCGTCAATTTCGGGGTTGAGGTTGATGATTTGTTTTCCAGCATAAGGACCGAAGTTTTGCAGGACTAATTCTAGGAAGATCATGGGTTTTTGGGTTGGGTATTCTAGTTTTTTTAAACGAACCACAGAGGCACAGAGGACACAGAGAAAGAGAGAAAGGAGATATTTATCTCGTTCCCTGTCTCTGACAGGGAATGCTGTCAAGAGGCTCTGCCTCGGTTATAATGAGTTGAGGTAGAACCTCAAGATTGGCATTCCCAGCCAGAGGCTAGGAACGAGGGTGGGGAGGATATTCTATTGGTCTGGGTTATCATCTGGGTTCTTTTGTGCATATTTGAAGTTAGCCCAAGTTTGTGGTTTACTCTCTTGTTTTTCGGCGGTATCTCCTAAACTTAATTGTTTGAATTTTTCCCGAATTGTCGCAACATCACCTTCTAATGCTGCTTGTCGTAAATCCCGTTTTAAATGGGCATTTGCGATCGCTTTTTCTGGTGAACGGGAACTTGTATCAAAGCATTTTTCTAGGCTTTCGTAGATACCCACACGGCGAGTTTTTTTCTTAAATTGTCTTTCTGTATCTAATAGTCTGGCCATTAATTCTAGGTGCATTCCGTCACCTTCACAGATTTCTTCTAATACTCCCCATTCATCACTACCAAGTATGCTTTGATCTGCACCAGGACGAGGATCTTTAAATACTTCTCCTGTGACTTCTTCGTATATGCGGGGGACACTATCATCAAATTCGTGTTTTTCTTCTAACCATATTCGGCGAATCTCACTCAATTCTGCTTGAGAAATAAGGGTAATATCGCGCATATTTTCGGGCGCATTTTCACGCATTTCTTTTTGCGCTGTTAATAATTTTCTTAACCAATATTCTCGCCAATATTTTGTATATGGACCATGTATAGGTTCAATAGATGCTTCACCATTTACATTACGTTCAAATAATTGAACTTCTCCCCAGATACGACGGAAATCTCTTTTTTCGCGGTCACGGTCAACATCTAATTCAGCACGAAAATCCACTAATGGTTGTAACCATTCTTTTTCTTCATCATTTTGAATCATTGCTTGCATAGATTTATCACTGTTAACCAATGTGCAAACCCAGCAACCGAAGCGAGAACTTCCACAACTAGGAGTAGAAGTATCAACAACTAAAGGACATTCATTATCTGCTGTTGCACCTCTATACATAGTAAATAAATCTTTATTGCTATATCCCCAAGGGTTTGAAAACTGCATTAAATATAGCCAAACTTCATCAGTTCGCCAATCTTCAATAGGTGTGTAAAGTAGAGAATTTATCAAATTAGGATGAGGACAAAGACGCTCTCTGACCCGACCTGCTTCACGTTTCATCATTATCAAACCGCGAGTTATGCTTTCAGTTTTGCGAGTTCCTAAAATAACTATTGTTTCACCATTAGCCCTCACAACGTCACGAATAAAAAGATTAGAAGGCTCAATTTTTAGCCGTCCGGTACACCAGCGGAATTTATTGCGCGGTGCTGGGTAGCCTTTACCAATTAAACCTGCCCAATATGTTTGTTTAGTTTCTGGTTGCAGCAAATGAGGTTGTATTGGCATTTTTTGCTCTTCAGCCGCTACTTCCATTTGTTTTAATGAGCTTTTTACCCAAGCAGAAACATAGGGATTTTCTACACCTGTATCTGTCGTAATTACATGAATTGGTTTAGTTCTTTTTTCCGCTGGAAGTCCAGAAATTGCATTCCAAATAAGCTGTAAAGTAGCAGTGCTGTCTTTTCCACCTGAATAGCCTACTACCCAAGGTATCTCATCTAAACAATACAATTCTTGAATTTCTGTCGTCAAAGCTTGGATATACTCCACTAACTCTGGTACAGTACGATTCGGCTGATTTTTATTTTCTGGCTGTTGTGTTGTAGTCATTTTTCCTTACCTGTGGATACATGAACATAGAATCAATACTTCCCTTTGGGGGCATGAAATCATCTAGTATATAAATAAATCTAAGCTATGCGTGCAGCATATTTTTAAAAATCGCATCCCTAGTATCCATCTTTTTGGACAATAAAGCAAGATTTAGTCACCAAGTTTTCAAAAATTAACATGAATGATAATACAGATACACTCAATAATCAACTCGCTAACGAGTATTTAGAACGGGAAAATCAGGATAAACAGGTATTAGCTTTACTGCTAGACAGGTTTTTAGAGAAAAAAGACCAAATTCTTGTCCAAAAAACAGAAATGGGTGGTACGGAGGCTTATGTAGGTTCTGTGACATTGGAATGGTTCGCGGGACGGGTACATTTTGCGTCTGGTTTACCCCTGCTGCAAAAAAAGTACAACCCAGAGACAGAGAATATTGAAATTGACGCTGATAGTATTGATGACATTCAACAACGTCCTGTTGATTGGTCGCGTCAAGCACCGTTAGTACAGTATTTAGCAGCGAGGAAAAATCATAAATTTCCGGCTGTGTTGGTGGTAATTAATCAACCTTGGGTAGATAACCCCAAAGCAGCGGAGTGGGATAGTCAAGGACGAGCTAAAAAAGCGACTACTGATTTTATACCTTTAGATAAAGATGGTAAAGTCGGTTTACTGAATATTTCTGAAGACAATGTGACAATTTATGCTTTAGATGGTCAGCATAGATTAATGGGTGTCCAAGGTTTAATGGAGTTAATTAAATCAGGTAAACTGCAACGTTATAAAAAGGATAAAACTGCTGATGATAGTTTTATTACCTTATCTGATTTGATTGAGAAATATCAAGTAGAACCTGCTTATTTACAAAGTTTATCTAAAGAAAAAATTGGCATTGAATTTATTTGTGCTGTGAATACCGGGGAAACTCATACAGAAGCAAAACGACGGGTAAGATCAATTTTTGTTCATGTAAATTTAATGGCTGCACCTTTAACTAAAGGTCAGTTAGCACAATTAAATGAAGATGATGGTTTTGCTATTGTAGCACGAAAAATTGCGGTTACACATCCACTTTTAGAACAAAAACCAAATCGCAATCCCCGTGTTAATTGGAATAGTGCCACAGTAGCCGCTAATTCTACAGTTTTAACCACTCTGCAAGCCTTACAAGATATGTCTGAAAGATATTTGGGACAAAAGTTCCCCCATTGGAAACCTTTGGAAAAAGGGTTAATTCCCATGCGTCCAGAAAATGAAGAAATTCAGGAAGGAATTGCCGATTTTAGACTACTTTTTGATCATTTAGCTAATCTTCCCAGTTATAAAATATTGGAACACGAAGATACAACTGTTTTGCGGCGCTTCCATTTTGAAAAAGACGGAGGTGAGGGAAATATGTTATTTCGTCCAGTTTCTCAAGTTGCTTTAGCGCAAGCTTTGGGAACTTTGGTATTTAAAAAAGGTTTTGCTTTGACGGATATTTTTAAGAAGTTGGAGAAATTTGACCGTCAAGGGGGTTTTAGTAGTATGGAATATCCTCAATCTATATGGTATGGGGTTTTATATGACCCCAATAAAAAGCGGGTACAGGTAGTAGGAAAAGATTTAGCTGTGAAGTTATTCATTTATATGTTGGGAGGAATGACTGAAAAAATGGAAGTTACGGCTTTACGTAAAGCTTTAGCTAATGCTAGGACAATGGAAGAACAAACTATAGGTTTTGATGGAAAATTGGTAAAACCGCAAGATGTAGGACTTCCGATTATTTTATAATAATAGCTAATTATGGCTGAAATATATGATGACGATGCCATTGTAAAGCTTCAATATCTGGAAAATATTTCTCTACTTTCGGTAATATGAGTATTTCCCCATGAAATTCCGTTATTGTTCTAGCATGGGGAGATACTTCTTCTAATTCTTTACTAACGATTATTTTGTATTTATCGTCAACAGCAAACCAACCTCTATCAAAAGCCCAATGATGATTTTTACAAAGTGCTATTCCGTTATGTATTCTACTGTCATAAAAAGCAGAAAATGGTTTTATATGTGCGCCGTCAACAATATTTTGATTACCAGTTTTAGTAACTTTTAAACCACAAAAAGCGCATTGACAATCATATACAGAAACAACCGCTTTTCTAAAAAAGGCATTTCTAATTAGTGTTTTTTTTAAACTCCATTTAGGGTTGTTAGGTAAATTTTCAATATCATCTAGTTTTTCTACTTCTGGATAATCTTGAAAAGTTTGATTAATTTGTAAAAATTCTTCAATTTCATCTTCATTATCCGAGAAAAAAGCGGATACAAGTGCATCAATTAATTCTTTTCGAGAAGATTCATCTTGTAAATAGTTAAATAATTCACTGTCTAAATATGCGTATTCAACAGCCTGTTTTAATTGGTTAGTTGTTTTTGGTTGTAAATTATTAAAACCTGCTTTTATTTGTACGTGCCAAAATCCCTCATTTTGAAGATGAAAAAATGGATAGTGTAAACCTCCTTTATAAGATTGTGAGCCAATAACATTCCAATATTTATTAAAAGCTTGAATTAATTCATCTGAGACAAAAATTTGATTATTGGTAATAACTCCTTTCATAATCAAATCAATTACGGTTAAAAGTAATATTGGTTTATATTGAGCATTACCACGTTTTCGGCTACTACTTACTTTTAACTTAGAAAACTTTTCACAATAAAAACG
The DNA here is from genome assembly GCF_009712025.1 of Dolichospermum sp. UHCC 0406. Classification (NCBI taxonomy): domain Bacteria; kingdom Bacillati; phylum Cyanobacteriota; class Cyanophyceae; order Nostocales; family Aphanizomenonaceae; genus Dolichospermum; species Dolichospermum sp. UHCC 0406. The sequence continues at coordinate 146,300 of NZ_VILA01000004.1, read as the reverse complement.
AAGACTATTCATATCTCACTACTTTATAAAAACGCGAACAAAATGGATTATTTTAAAAATCTAGTTAAATTAAATTCTCCTTCTATATTATTTTCTTGATAATCTATTGCTTTTCTTAAAATCAATAGAAATTGTATTTCATAATCAACAACTCCGCGCAATTCACTTTGTAATATTTCTAATCCCCCATTAGCATACTCTTCAAATACTTGAGTCCGTTTATCCTCATATACATCTTCTCTAGAAGCAAGTATTTGGATATCACTTGTCTCAACAATTCCTAATAATTTGATAATTTTGTCATAACCCAGTGAAGCAAAATTTTCTTGTGGAATTGGAGAAGGCTCTCTTTTTGTAGTATCTCCCAGAGGAACACTTTTTTTATACTTTACTCCTAATGCTGCCGCAAATATCATCACCTCCACATAAGTTTGGAAAAGTCCCGGTGTTTCCTTAGACGCTAGTAACGACTTCACCAACTCAGCCTTATCCTGAGCAATTTTGATTCTATTTGCAGCCATAATTATAAAATATACACCCTTAACATCATAAACCAAACCTAACCTACTAATACTACAATCTTATCCTCTTCTTTGCGCCTTTGCTCCTTAGCGTCTCTGCGCGAAACAAAAAATCAAAAAACATCCTCATAAACCAGAGAAAGAGGAAAAGTAAAATCAACACTAACTAAATGTACATCATCACCCTCAACAAAAGGATGTAACTCCCATAAACCCCTATCATTTAGGCGAAAACAATCCAAACCGATTTTATCAGCACTAATTAAAACATATTCCTGCAAAGTTTGAATCCGTCTATATAGCTGAAACTTACCCCCCCTATCATAAGCCTCCGTACTCGGAGAAAGCACCTCAACAATTAAGCAAGGAAATTGAATAAACTTAATAGCTTGTTTATCCCGTTCATCACAACTTACCATGACATCAGGATAATGAAACGGACCATTTTCCGATATACCCACTTTAGCATCTGCCATAAAAGGACGACAATTACCACCCCGCAAATGATTTTTTAACCCAGAAGCCAAATTTAAAGCAATAGTAGAATGGGGAATAGTTCCCCCAGTCATAGCAAAAACTTCACCATTGATATATTCATATTTAATATCTTGCTGTTCCTCCCATTCCAAATACTCCAGAGGACTCATATAACTTTTCTCAAAATTAGCAACCATTTCTTTCTTCCTCCTTTGCGACTTTGCTTCTTAGCGACTTTGCGCGAAACAAAAATTATTTATTCAACCTCAACAATTTCAGTATATTCAAAACCATTCAAACTCTGACGAACCAAAGCATATCGTTCCCTCCCCAACTCAATAAAATCCTGTTCACAATTAGGCTTAGAAGAATAATAAACCAAAACATATTCCTTCCCAATCTTATCAGCAATTTCCTCCTCAACCTCAACCCTCCACTGAGTCTTAGTCACCAACACAACCAACTGATTTGCTAACTTAGGAATAGTTCGCGCAATGTGACGACGAGAATTAGCATCTAAACTCCCAAAAGGAGAATCCATAACAATAGGAAAAGTGCTACTATCAGGAACCATCATCATTTTCCGCTTCTCACTCCAGTCACGCACCTTATCAATAATACTAGCGATAAAAGATAAACTGAGAATTTGATTTTCTCCCGTAGAAGCTGCGACTGGTGCTTCAAATCCCGTCGTATTTTCCACCAAACTCAACTCATACTTTTCGCTAATCTTGGGAACATAAGGAGTAAAAGAAATATCTGAGAAAATTTCCTGTACCCGCTGTTCCAATTGGAGACGAAACTGATTTTCTTGACGGTTTTTAACTTCCGATAATCTGTCAATTGCATCTTGAGTAGCATTAATGCGACGCTGTGCTAAAGATTGTTTTTCCTCATTTTGTTTTTGCTTAGATATTTGTTTTATCAAAGCATCAATAGCTGTTTTTAGATGAGAAACTTCCTGTTGATTTGCACCTTGTTCTCGATTTAAGTCATCAATTTTAGCTTCAATTTCATCCAGACGTTTTTGTAAACTACTAATTTCCTCATTGGGATCTTTTCGGAGTTGTTCTTGAATAGTTGCTAATTCCAATTCAACTTGATTAAGATTTTCCCGTAACTGTTGAATTCGTACTTGTTCCCTGTCCGCTTCTTCCCAAAAAGCAACTGCTTGTTTATCAATTTCATCAACTTGCGCGCTCATTCTAATTGCGGTTTCTTCTACAGTCGAAGAACCAGATTTTCTCATTAAATTCTTGACATGAAAATGGGTGTGAGTTCCTTCTCTTAAATCTGCACCACAAATACAACGTCCACTATTGAGTAAATCATTGACAAATTCCCGGGAAATTCCCGCAGTTAATTCACCTTTTTGTTTTAAATCTGTAAATATTTCCCGAAACTTAGCGGTAGTTTCCGATAACAGAACAGTATAACCCCGTGCAGAAATAACCTTTTTCAAATTCTCCCGTGTTTTCTTCAACTCTTCCCGCAAACTATCTTTTTGAGATTCTAAACTTTGCTTTCTTTCCTGTAATTCCTTAACAGCACTCAATTCTCGTAACTTGTTACTAACTTCCTTTTTGAAAGTCTGTTGACATTCCAACTCTTGATTTATTTCCGTTTGACGTTTATTAATATTGTCAATTTCCAGTTCTTGCTTTTCTTGCTGATTCAATAACTGTTTAGTTTCCGCGTCACCAATATGTTTTAACTCAGTTTCTAAACTCTTTTTAGCATCTTTCAAGTGTTTAATCGAAAGTTCAATAACTTCCACACCCAAAAAAGTTCTAATGGCTTCAGAAATTTCCGCTTTATTATCAGAACGGACAATTTCTTCAATGCGTTCACCGTCAAAGAAAAAATATTGATGTAAACTTGCTGGTAAAATCTGAGTTATAATTTCCTCAGCTTGCTGAAGTGGGAAATACCATTTTCCGTCATCTCCAGCAACTTGAATTTTTAACTGAGTTTTCCCAGCTTCAATCACATCACTTTCATTTTTATAAACCCGACAACCACGAGTAGCACGATAACGATTACCTTCATGTTCCCAACCAACTTCCACCCAACATTCCACAGGTTGACTAGGTTGAGATTCTGAAATTGCGCGTTTATTTACTAACTGTTCCGTTGACGCAAAAGCCGCACTAAATTTTTCATATAAAACCCAAGTAAACGCATTCAAAATACTAGTTTTACCTGCACCGTTACTACCATAAATCATCGTAGTATTGCGAACATCTCCACCAGCCAAAGTTATCTCTGGAGTTTTCCCATAAAAAGAACGAAAATTACATAATTTAATCGAAGTTAGCTTCATTGTACCGCTTCCTTCACAATAGTGAGAATATCATCATTAATATGACCCTTACTCTTTCTATCTAACCGACTTTTCTCCAACCTCCATACCTTCTCAATAATTTGCTTCACTTCCGGTGGTGCGCTGGTAATTGGTTCTTGAACATCTTCAATATTTGCTTCTGGTATCATTTCAAAACAGCAATAGATTTATTTTCTATTTTAACCAGTTCTGATACTATTTTTATCTATCTGCTCTTATCCCATTGCACTTGATATAATCGGTATACACAACCAGCCTTTAGCATATTACAAATTTTAACGCAGTCAGAAGCCAGAAGCCAGGGAATAAATTCCCTGTCTAATAGCTCAAGTCGGTTAAAACCGACTATTATAGGGGTATGCACTTGGATTAGATACACAGTTGCTGTATCAAATTCAAGTTAAAATCAAAATCGTACCCTAGCTTTAGGAAAACTAACCATGACAGTTACTATTGCTAAATGGAGTTTAGACGACTATCATCGTATGATTGAAATTGGCCTTTTAGCTGGTCGTCAAGTTGAACTACTAAATGGAGAAATTATCAACATGGCACCAGAAGGACCAGAACACGCGCAAATTAATACTGATTCTGCTGAATATTTGCGGGAATTACTCGGTTCAAAAGCACTGGTAAGAGATGCAAAACCGATTACAATACCTAATAGCAATTCAGAACCAGCACCAGATTTAGCAATAGTTGAACCACTGCGTGCTATTTATCGCAGTCACCACCCTTATCCTGAAAATATATTTTGGTTAATCGAATATTCTAAAACTACTCTAAGTAAAGATTTAGAGATAAAACGCAAAACCTATGCTGCTGGATTAATTAATGAGTATTGGGTAGTAGACTTAAAAAATCAACAATTAAAAGTGTTTAGAGAACCAATAAATGGTAATTATTCTAGAGAATTAACCTTTACTTGCGGTGAAATATCTCCATTAGCATTTCCAGAAATTAAAATTTCTATTCAACGATTACTACAAGGATTTTCACAATAAATCAATTGGGTGCGGCTTTTTTGAGCCGGCAAAAATAAATTCAGGCTTTGGGGGTTGACTTGCGCCGCCAGGCGTGATATTATGATAATGGGAATGTGTGCTTTTATAAAAATTTTATCACCACTCCATTATATTAATATAGCACATCGCCGGCGATGTTGCAAGCCAAACCCCGAAAAAAAAATTTCGCGCCAAACGTAAAACTGAGAAATTGTGTAGAATTGCTAGGTGTAACGTTCAAGCTAGATAATGGATTTTAATCTGCAAGCGCCTTTTGTCCCCACCGGTGATCAACCACAAGCGATCGCACAACTTTCTGCTAGTATTCAAACAGGAAATCATTATCAAACATTACTGGGTGCGACAGGAACCGGTAAGACATTCTCCATAGCCGCAGTCATTGAAAAAGTCGGTAGACCTACCCTAGTATTAGCCCATAATAAGACATTAGCCGCCCAGTTGTGTAACGAACTGCGGGAGTTTTTTCCTCATAATGCAGTTGAGTATTTTGTCAGTTATTACGATTACTATCAACCCGAAGCATATCTACCCGTTACTGATACTTATATAGAGAAAACATCAGCGATAAATGAAGAAATAGATATGTTACGACATTCCGCCACCCGTTCCTTATTTGAACGCAAGGATGTGATTGTTGTGGCTTCAATTAGTTGTATTTACGGTTTAGGAATGCCGGCGGAATACCTGAAAGCCGCAATTCGATTACAATTGGGAATGGAAATTGATCCGCGTCAAGTTTTACGGGATTTAACAGCAGTTCAATATACTCGCAATGACATAGAAATGGGGAGAGGAAAATTTCGAGTTCGGGGTGATGTTTTAGAAATTTCTCCTGCTTACGAAGATAGAATTATTAGAGTGGAATTTTTTGGTGATGAAATTGATGCAATTAGATATGTAGATCCTGTGAGTGGGGAAATTCTCCACAGTTTAGAAGCAGTAAATATCTACCCTGCGCGTCACTTTGTTACTCCTAAAGAAAGAGTAGAAATAGCTTGTGAAGATATAGCCACCGAATTAAAACAGCAACAATTAACATTAGAATCAATGGGGAAATTAGTGGAAGCACAACGCATTGATCAACGCACCCGTTATGATTTGGAAATGTTAAGAGAAGTGGGATATTGTAACGGCGTAGAAAATTATTCCCGTCATTTAGCAGGTAGACAAGCAGGAGAACCACCAGAATGTTTAATTGATTATTTTCCCAAAGATTGGTTATTAGTGATAGATGAATCTCATGTTACCGTTCCCCAAATTCGCGGAATGTATAATGGAGATCAAGCGAGAAAAAAAGTATTAATAGATCATGGTTTTCGGCTTCCCAGTGCTGCGGATAATCGTCCTTTGCAAGCCGAAGAATTTTGGCAAAAAGTCAATCAATGTATTTTCGTTTCTGCAACTCCAGGAAATTGGGAATTGGAAATTTCGGAAGAGAATATTATTGAACAAGTAATTAGACCGACGGGAGTAATTGACCCAGAAATATTTGTGCGTCCCACGGAAGGACAAATTGATGATTTATTAGGAGAAATAAAAGATCGAGTTGACCGTCAAGAAAGAACGTTAATTACTACATTAACTAAACGCATGGCGGAAGATTTGACTGAATATTTAGCAGAGAGGGGAATTAAAATCAGATATTTACATTCAGAAATCAATTCCATCCAACGGATTGAGATTTTACAGGATTTGCGAAATGGTGTTTTTGATGTGTTAGTCGGTGTAAATTTATTGCGGGAAGGTTTGGATTTACCTGAAGTTTCGTTAGTTGCAATTATGGACGCAGATAAGGAAGGATTTTTGCGGACTGAACGTTCTCTAATTCAAACTATCGGCCGCGCAGCCCGTCACATTAGAGGAAAGGCAATTTTATATGCTGATAAATTAACAGGTAGTATGATTAAAGCCATTGATGAAACTGATAGAAGAAGAGGAATTCAAACGGCTTATAATAAATTGCATGGAATTACACCGCAACCGATTATTAAAAAACAAACTAATTCAATTTTATCATTTTTAGATGCTTCCCGGCGGTTAAATGCAACTGATTTAAAAATGGTTGATGAACATTTAGATGAATTATCGGTGGAAGATATTCCAGAGTTAATTACAATTTTAGAAAAACAGATGAAGGAAGCAGCGAAGAAGATGGAATTTGAAGAAGCTGCAAAATTGCGCGATCGCATTAAGCATCTTCGAGATAAAATGTTAGGACGTTAGAAAGCTGGAAAATTGCGCGTTAGCCTTGCGCTGCGTCAGCAATCCCATTAAGCATTTGCGAGATAAAATGTTAGGACGTTAGAAAGCTGGAAAATTGCGCGTTAGCCTTGCGCTGCGTCAGCGATCGCATTAAGCATTTACGAGATAAAATGTTAGGTAGATAAAATAAATGTATAATTAACGCCTTACTAACTTCTTTTGCATAGCAGCATCTTGAATAACATATTTATTGCTAGTAAACACCTGAATACCTGGAACAACACTATAATCCATATCATCAGTAATAATCTTAACTGTTCCTGCTCCTGCTTTGCTAATAGCTTCAAGCATCAGCAAATCATAACCATCAACTGCTTGAGTGGTAAATCGGTTAATAGCAGCATCAGTTGTTGCGTCATCTACTGTTAAATCAATAGGAATTGCAATTTTTTTGATTCGTCGCCAAGTAAACTGAACTTCAGCGACTACATTAGCTCTTTCTGTTGGATAATCATGACGGTATTTCTTAAAGTGTAAATATCCATTAGATTGAACATAAATATCATATTCTGTTTTCTCAATAATATGAGCAAGTTCAGCTAAAGTGAGTCCAGAATAAGTAAGAGTAGCTCCATTTTGGCGTGTTTTGTTGATATAGTTGGGATAATCTGTAATTTGGTAACGTTTAGCCGTAAATGCAGCATTTGTATAAGTTTGCCAAAACCAGATGTTGGTATCTACAAAGAAAATGTCACTTTGCTGTGGGGTATCAGTTTTGATATCTATGATATCAGCTTGAATAATCGCCATACTTCAAAAACTTGCAGCCATATCTGTTATCACCGTATCCACAGCATTACGATATTTTTCATCAGAGTAATAACGTTTAGCTCTAGTCATTACGTGATTAATAACATCCCATCCATCAGCATTGAGAGAAGTAAATTCAAGCAATTGATTCAACTTCTCAGATGGGATATCTTTTAACAATTGACCAAATGCAAAATTCACAAATGGAGATGCAAAAACCTTCACTCCTGCAAAATCTAACTCCACAGTTTCATCAGTTAGTAAACATGGATGAATCTGATCATATAACTTTTGTCCACCATCAGGAGTGATGGCATACTCGCCAACTATATCGTAAACTTTATACATCATGTCCTTATCTCCCTCTCTCTAAAGCTTCAGCTTCTTGAGTTTAGGAACTTCTGAAGCTAAACAGTAGTATTTTTCATCACATCGAAAAGCTATATTGACTAGCGTTCCCGAAAAATTAGTACAAACGTTTTCGTATTTCACTCCATTATCCCCTATATTGACATAGCTGTCATTACTGAAAATCATCAGAGTTCCATGATTTTTTCTGACAAATTCCTGTAGTATGTGTAAACCTTCACCCTGGCGGATACCTTGCTGCTTGGTGCTATTTCCCGGCTCAAATGCCCACTTTAAAGCCTCAATAGATGTCATTGCTGCATTTTCGGGTAAAGTACGAACACTATTAGGGATACCAATTCCAAAGTCAACCACCGTTAACTGAAGAGTACCTGACTCAGGATAATGTTGACCGCAAGTAAATACACCTATTGAAGATTGGCTATGTTCAAAGGCATTAAAATATATTTCTACAACTTTACCTGCGATTGCATCCTGTAATCCAGGACTGATATTAACCCAACCTTTACCTAGCCATTTATATCCTAAGTAGTCAGCTATGGCTATAGGGTCATGTTTGATATCTCTTCGATAAGGTACTGAGTTACCATCCCAAGGTTTCTGATTGTGGCTAAAATCATACAGGAATCCATTTTGAGCCAAATTCACACGAATTTTCTCTATAAGCGTATTCCATAGGAACTTGACATTTCCACCCCTGTATTCAAATAGACGAACTATTCCGCCTAAAAATGTAACACCGATGTGTCCCAGGAATCCGCAATAGTGGAAATCAATTATCAATTCTAAGCAATCTTCAGGAAGTTGCAAAATATCATACCAGTCTTGCAGCAGCATTTTTACATGACGAGGATAGTCTTCTACCGTATCCACATACAGAATGGGGGGTTGATTCTTGGTAATTACTAATGACAAAACAACTCCAAATAATTATGATTCTCTATAATTTTGACAATTAGAGCCAATAATACTAGATTTCATAACCTCATTGGTTATTTTTGGCTAGAGTAGTATATTTTTATTCTTCGCATTAAGCATTTGCGAGATAAAATGTTGGGACGTTAATATATAGCATTTATGTACAAGATTTTTTTCAACGAACCACAGAGGCACAGAGAACACAGAGAAAGAGAGAAAGGAGATGTTTGTATTTTATTAGGATTGCTATATATTATCATCACAGTAATAGCATCGTGATTATTCTGTAATTTTTCCTCTAGTCAACTTAATTTGTCCGCGCTTATTTTTACTATCAAGACGTTTTCTTTGAGAATTGCGACTTGGTTTAGTTCGTTTGCGTTTTCGCGGTAAAACAGACACACTTTTAATCAGTTCCTGAAGTCGTCGAAAAGCTTCCTCCTTATTCTGTTCTTGACTGCGGTATTCCTGCGCTTTAATCACCACAACTCCCTCAAGAGTAATGCGGTTATCTTTCAACTTCAAAAGCCGTTCTTTATAGATTTCTGGTAAAGAAGAAGCACAAATATCAAAGCGCAAATGAATAGCAGTAGCCACCTTATTAACATTTTGACCACCTGCACCCTGAGAACGAATCGCAGTAATTTCCATATCGCTATCAGGAATAATTACTGTCTGGGAAATTTCTATCATTTATATACAGTAATTCATACCTACAATACTATATCTTAACATAAAACAATTTTCACATAACTGTAAACAATTATCAGCTATCAGCAAAAACAACAAAAAAGGAAGTTGTTACTTCCTCAGAAATAAGCATTATGGGGTGTAAAGAAGAAAAAACAACCAACTAAAAATTATTCACAATACTAAATAAACAGCACTTCTGGCAAGATCAAGAGTAAAAATCTTATTATCGTAGAAACTAAATGGACCACGATATGCTGTTTCCAGGGTATTTATACCATCATAAACAGTGGTTAAAGCAACATTAGAACCACGTCCACCCAAGAAAGGTAAAGGTAAAATACCAGTACCTAAAATTTGCTGTATTTGCTCTGAATTTAAGTCATCCAAAAATGTCTTTTCCTGTAAGTCAGAAATTATGATTGTAGCCATGATCTTATTGCCTCATCAAACAGTGAATAGTTCTGGTAAACTTGACAAAATTGCCCTTGAATCTGCTAAAATAATTACCGATTTACCCAAGCATTAACTGTCCGAGCGTAATCTATCGTATTAAATTTATTATCATGAAAACTACCGGCTCCTTCATAAGTTGTTGATATGCTGTTTAGTCCATCATAAACGGTGGTTATAAAAACATTAGGACTTAGCCCTAAACTGGGATAGCCTCCCCAAAAACCTCCCCCTAATAAAATACCTAATTTTGATATTTTTAAATCATCAATAAAGGTTACTAAATGACTAGGATATAAGTCATTAATTACTATTTTCTCCATTATCGTATCCTCGAAATCCTTAATTCATTTAACTACTTAATTCTGACATTTTTCTTTTAGGAATAATCAAAAAGTTGCATATTAACGTCTATTAAAAAAGACATAATTTATTGAATTATGTCTTCAGTATAATACCTTATTTAAAGCTCTAAACCATTTTTCTGTAACTTCTTAAATGGATCTAAAATAAAGTCAATAACTCGACGTTGACGAATGATTACTTCCGCACTTGCTGTTTGTCCAGGTGTAAGAGGAATTTGTTTGCTACCAACTTGAATATAAGGATTTTCTAAAGCGATATCTAATTCATAAGTTTCTATTCGGTTAGAACTATTTTCTTGAATTTTAGAGTTAGGTGAAATCCAACTAATCCGTCCTGATACAATTCCATATTCTTGGAAAGGATAAGCATCAAATTTAATTTTTACTGGCATTCCTACCTTGACAAAACCACTATGTTGACTGGGCATACGGGCTTTCAAAATCAAAGCGGTATTTTCGGGAGCAATTTGAGCAATCATTTGTCCTAATTGTACCACAGAACCAGGTTTTTTAATAGGTAATTCAAAAATTATTCCATCAATAGGAGAGCGGACAATTCGCTGTTTTAGTTGTAAATTTAAAGATGCAAGCTGTCCTTTTGTTTGCATCATTTCTGATTGAAGAGAAATTATTTGATTTTGGATGTCTTTAAACTGTTCCTGACTTTTTAATAAAACTAATTCTCCTCCTTGCATAGAACTTTTATAACTATTTTCTTCTTCTTGTAAACGTAGTTTTGCCTGTTCAATATCTGAGCGAACTTGATTCATTAGTGACTGATAACGGCTGACCTCTTCTTTTAGCCGTAACTGTGCTGTTTGCAGATTAAATTTTGCTTCTTCTTGTGAACGTTGACTTTCTTCGGCAATTTTTTCCAATTCTACTACTTTAGTTTGAGAAATTATTCCTTGCTTTAACAACAGCCGATAACGTTCAACTTCAGAAACATCTCGACGTAACCGACTTGTAGCTAATCTATAGTTAGTTTGAGTAGATCGTATATTCTGTTTTACCTGATCAATTTGGGCTAATTTCTCCAAATCCTGGAAATTATAGGCACTTTTTTTAGTCTCAAATGTTTGTTGGGCTTGATTAAGTTGAGCAAGTTTTTCTAATGATTGAGATTGATTTTGCTGACGTTGAATATTAATTGCCATGAAGACTTGATTCTTCAGTATTTCCAGTTGAGATTGTCGATTTTTTAACCCATCTAATTTATCTTTTATTTGCTGTATTTCTGTTTGTAAAACATCAGATTGCATTTCTACTAATACCTGTCCAGCTTTAACGATTGCACCTTCTTTAACATTAACAGCAACTACACTACCAGTTACCGCACTATCTAATTTTTGTGTTGCCCCTTTGGGTTCTATTCTGCCACTAGCACTTCCTGTTTCATCAACTTTAGTTAACATTGCCCAAGGTAAAATAATTGCGGCAAAACTGACTAATAAATACAACATGGAACGAGTCCATACTTTTGGTAAAGCATCTAATAATTCTTCTGTACCATAAAACCAATCTTGGGCTTTATTTAATGTCTGAGTCTGAGGTTGATTTTGGATAAAAGCAGTAGATTCAGTTTGATTCTGCGGCTTTATGGTAGTTGTTGGTTGTGTGTAAACTGACTGTGGCATAAATAATTTTAGAATTCTGGTTATAGATCCCCAACTTCTTCAATAAGTCGGGGATCTGGTTATTAAACAATTAATTTGTTTGTGCTAATTGTTGTTGATTGAGATAGAAATAATGTCCTTTTTTGGTAATTAATTCTTCATGTGTACCGCTTTCTACTAAAACACCACGATCTAAAACTAAAATTAGATCAGCATGACGAACTGTAGAAAGACGGTGAGCAATAATTACACTTGTACGTCCTTGCAGAATTTTTTTGAGGTTGTTCTGAATAATCCGTTCAGATTCAGCATCAAGGTGACTTGTAGCTTCATCTAATATTAAAAGTCGCGGATTTCCCAGTAAAGCCCGGGCAATTGCTAACCGTTGACGTTGACCTCCAGATAACATTCCGCCTCCTTCACCAATTTGGGTTTCATAACCCATTGGCATCCTTTTGATAAACTCATCTGCACCTGCAAGTTGGGCAGCTTCCACAATCTCTTCTAAAGAGGCTTCTGGATGGGCAATTGTGATATTTTCCCGAATTGTTCCGCCAAATAAAAAGGTATCTTGATCAACAACTCCTATTTGCGATCGCAAAGAATGTAAGGAAATACTAGTAACATCTTGATTGTCAATTAAAACTCTTCCATCTGTCGCTAGATATAAACCCAAAATTAACTTAGAAAGTGTTGTTTTTCCAGAACCACTGCGCCCAACAACTGCTACAGTTTGCTCAGGTAAAATTTCAAAACTGAGATTTTCTAAAATATTAATCTCACTTTCGGGATGATAGCGAAAGGTAACATTATGAAAACGGATTCTCCCGATTAATCTCGGTAAAAATTGTCGAGGGTTATGTTCTAAATCTTCCTCTAGTTGTGCTTCCAGTACATCATTAATTCGTTCTGTAGCAACAATCACCTCTTGTAACTGATTCCACAAAATAATTAATCGTTGGAAAGGCTGAATAATATTACCCAGTAACATATTAAAAGCAACTAACTGACCAATAGTAAGTTGATTTTGAATGACTAACCAAGCGCCAAACCAGAGCAACCCTGTACTTGCTAAAGATTGAATAGTAGAGCTAATTAATTGCAGTTGATTACTAATTACTTGACCACTAAAGTTCTTTTTGATTAAATTGTTTAGCAACTCTTCCCAATGCCAACGAACTGTTTGTTCAATAGCCATTGAGCGAATCGAAGAAATTCCCGTCAAGCTTTGAATCAAATAACTATTTTCCAAAGTTCCTGCTGTGAATACCTCTCGACTAATCCGCCGCAAAAATGGTGTGGCAAAGAATGTTAATAACACAAAGGGTGGCACAATTGCCAATGTCATTAATGCCATTGGTGGACTGTACCAAAACATTAATCCCACATAAACAAAAACTGTTAATAAATCCAAGCCAATAGATAGAGCTTCACCCGTCAGAAACCGTTGAATTTTTTGATTTTCCTGAACACGAGAGACAATATCTCCCACATAACGAGACTCAAAAAATGACAGAGGTAAGCCAAATGTATGCTTAATAAATCCCACCATTAAAGCCACACTAATGCGGTTAGCGGTGTGATCTAGTAAATATTGTCTTAACCCATTAATAGCAACCCGAAACAACCCAAAAATTAACAATCCAAACCCGACAGTATTTAAAGTTAAGATGCTACCTTGAACAATGACTCTATCTAATAAAAGTTGAGTAAATAAAGGTGTGATTAATCCAAATACCTGAATTAATACCGAAGCAATAAATACTTCTAAGAGAACCTGAAAATGCGGTTTAACTAAATCAAATAACTGCCAAAATGGCGTGTTAGCTTCTTGCGTTTTTTTGAGTGAAGTTGTAGGCTGTAATAGTAAAGCGTAACCAGTCCAACCTGCAAGAAATTCCTTAATAGTAAGCTGACGTTGGCCAATAGCGGGATCAGCAACAATTACCTGTTTTTTGGTAATTTCATAGACAACAATGTAATGTCTACCTTGCCAATGAGCGATCGCTGGTAAAGATTGTTGGGCAAATTTATCCAAACTGGCTTTCACCGGACGGGTAGCAAAACCAAGGCTTTCTGCTGCTGCACTCAAACTTCGCATGGATGCACCACTCCGGCTAACATTAGCCAGATCCCGCAGCCGATTGATACTCAGGTTTTTTCCCCAATAACGGCCAACCATAACTAAGCAAGCAGCACCACAATCAGCAGCACTTTGTTGTTCAAAAAATGGATAGCGTTTAGTAAATTTACGCCACCAATTACCAACAACTACCGTAGGAATAGGAAAGTATTGAGGGCGTTTTTTTACTTGTGTTGGTGGGGGAATTATTGGTTGAGGTAAATTGGCACTATTTACAGTTCTTGGGGCTTCAATCAGCGGAATTTCTGAAGAATTCGCAGTGTTAATTAGCTCTGCCTTATTCAGCAAAAGATGATAAACACTAGGAAACTCTCCCATTACCTTAGTTAATATTGCTTGGGGAAGATAGGCAACCTTTAAATTCATAGAAGCTCTAGCCACATAACTGCTAAAATCTTGTTCTGGAAATAAAGTTAACTCCCCAAATGATGACCCTGAAGTGAGAGTATTAATTAAATTGTTCGAGCTATCAAGTAATCTCACCTTACCAGTCAGCACAACATAAATTCCCGGCTTTGCTGTTGTCGCTTGCCAAAATTGCTTTGCTACTGGTGGTTCAATAATTTCTAAAGCCTTGGTACAATCTATAACTGCTTGATCTGATAAGCCATCACCCAAGACTTGCCTAATGTGTGTAACTAACTGTTCCTGAGAAAACGCTGATAGCATTTCCTAACCTCCAAAACACTATTATTTATTGGTCTGCATGAGATTCAATGACCAATGAAAACTAGGTTCAGGCGGAGAATGCAAATCACTAATTTTAATTGCTAAATCCTGATTTTCAGTAGTTATCAATGGGGAACTTTTATGTTTAGTAGAAAGTCCCATTTGTTTAAGGAGGCGATTAATGTGGCGATCGCTAATTTGAATTCCCAACTCTTTCGCTAAATGTTTACTCAACCATTGCGCCGTCCAATCACCAAAAGCATAGCCATATTCACGGGGACTAGAATTGACTAATTCCTTCAATCTTTCAATATATTGATGATTAACAATCTTTGGTCTACCCAATGGGCGCTGATTCCATTTGTGAGCCATCCCCGCCTCAGCAGTACCTATCCAATACCTAGCCATCTCCTGAGAACAACCAATCATGTCACAAATATGAGTTTGCGATTTGCCCATATCTGCTAACAACATAATCTCAATTCGTCGCCGATATTCTGGTTGTGAATTGCTTTGTAAATTTTTTAGCAATGCCTTTCGCTGAAAAGGTGTTAAAAACTTACTTTCATAACCATCGTAAATATCAATAACCCGATTTTGATGAGAATAAGATGACATAATTCTTACCAGTTGCCTTCTACTTTCAAATTTGGGCAAATTTATCTGTTACATCGATTGCTCAAAGACAGATGCCAGAAATTTCACAGATATTCAGTATTTAATTTGGAGGATGTTTCATGAGTATTTATGTGATTCTCAATATCTATGCAGCAGGCATAGCTGTTATGTCCCTCAATAAACAGCACTGTCTGGTAAAACACCCATAAATAAAGTCCAAAAAATTCGCTTTCTCATGCCAAATTTATCTGCATTAGTTAATCATTCTCAAAATTTACCTAGCGCATGATACTATCTCTAATTTAGATTTCCAGATATTCGTAAACACTGGTATTGAAGTTAATCAATCCTCAAATATTTAAGTTCATGCAGTTCTAATTACCCAATAATTATGGAACAATTGTACTAAAAATTGCAGCCCCAAAATAGATAAGCTCAGAAAGATGTAATCTATCTCTTACACTAGCCTAAAATGAGAAAACTCTCATCAGCAGACGTTCTTAAATATGAAATCGTCTACTCGATAGCTAAGACTGAGCCATTCAGTTTAGATAAAAAAGTGATGAAGCTTTGATTGTTATCTTTAAATTCTGCTATATCTTCTTCTAAAATTTATATAAAAAATAAAATCTTCATCTAAACTTCATCATCTCTTCATATAAAATTTATATCAACTTAAAGCTGATAAGTAGGTTGGCGTTGAAAATTGTCGTCATAGCACTAGGCAAGAGGCAAGAGGCAATACTTCGACTTCGCTCAGTAACCAGAGGCAAGAGTAAAGAAGTTTTCAGCGATTTTACATTTCTTTACACAGTTTGGTTTTATTGTGTTCACCTACTTATAAATATGGTTAGTAATTTCTAGTAAATCCTATTGTAGAATTTTATATCCATGAAAAAGAAGCTGTAAAATTATTACAACTTCTAATTGCAGTTATATCAATTGCCAGTTGACATAACAGTAAAAATTTGCAAATAAGAGCATGATTTCACCATGACCTTCCGTTTCCTCATCTACCTTGATTACCAAAGTTAGCCAAACCTTAGTCACAGGAAATTTGCTAGAAAAAGTTATCTAGCCATCTCAATTTAATTAGGGCAACCCACCACCCTAATTGAAAACTGCTCAAGCTTCTGAGGAAAAATAACCACCTTTAGTCATGGTTCATCAGTCTTGATGGAGAATTTAATTAATGAAAAACTGAATGCAAAAGCAATCAGCCTATATGTTTCATGTACAGACACAAACAGTTTTTTGGGAAAAATGCAATTTGTCTGCTATGAACCTTTATTTAGGTTGCTATTTCTAATTTATAAGATGTTACCAGTGTATATTTGCCATTGTGGCAGAACTTTACGAAGGATTCAGTAATTGCAGTTACTCACATTGAGCATCATACTGAGTAACAAGCAATTACGATATAATCAGCAACTATGCCGACTTTTTTCCCCGACCATTGGCGCGTGCTTCAGCATGATGCTTGCCGCCAACTTCCATATAAGCTAAATCCTTAATCTTGCTTAAACAGTTAGATGCCAGATTGCCTTCGGATCTTTTCTCTGTGGGTGGTTTAGCAATTTTGAGAGTTTCATGATTTTGTGTATTCAAGCGACTCATGCGAGCGTTTTCTTTCAATATGCGGTTATAAGTGCGATAAGGAATATAGTGCATGGGATTATAGCCCACAAACCGCAACATTAAAACACAAGCCCAAGAATACTTCCCTGCCAAAATCGCTTCGACGACTTGGTCTAACTGTTCAGGATGGATTTTTGCTTCTAAGTTGTTACCACTGCCAGCAATATCTTGATTCATAATCTTAGTTATCTTTGAATTGAGTAAATTAGTCCAGTTGGGAGCAAATGCGATGGTCTTCAGCCAAATTGCTGTTGCGGGAACAACCGGAACCTATAGGTAATCAATTGGTGGCAGATGTTGAGAAAAGTAACAACTTTCGATAAAAGTCCGGTACTTGCGAATATTGATACCTGACGGGAATGGGAATCAGAAAACTGGATCTCTACGATTACCCATTTAACTAAGCTAAAACGCGCATTTGACCTGATGATTTTTTCCATAACCTGACCTGTGATTGAAAACCTGACTATTTTTAATCAAGTCTGTGTACTGCTGTGCCTTGCCGTGTATACCCTGATTTTCTGGGCAGTCTTACAGTTTTCATTTAGTAATATCTATAGATCACAGAAATAATATGTATTAATTGTGTCTGGGCTGTAGATTTATACTTACCAATGAATCAAAGGTAAAAATTTACCTTTTCTGTGGTTTCTACCTAGAGGAATTGAGTTTGGCGTAGCTTTTCGTAGATGCAATTATGTCCTCTTGAAATTTCCAAGTGGAAATTTTCTGCTTCTCCCTAGTTACTGCTGTATAACTTCTTACCATTAATTGTGGTGCTTTTGCTGTAAAAGCTCACAATTACTGAATGGAATCAGGAAAACCATTGATTTCTCAATTTCAAAAGCCACATTTTTATTTATACTATTTTTTGTCGCTAATGTCATCTGCCAAGGTGGCAAGATTTAAGTTAAATTTACTGAACTTATCTAGATATTTACTTATGTCTTGTGCAAGTTTGATTTTTGTCCCCAGTTGGCAAAAAATGAGGGGTGTTACCCCCCACTTTAATCTCAATGGCAGATGTTATCATCGTTATACAAAGCAAAAAAACTACGAATCACCTTTGTCTATGCTCCGTAGCATATAGATAGTCGTCGCAACTATAGCTCAAAAACAAATGAACTTTAATTACCACAAATTTAATTTTTATATAATAATTACTTTAATGAGAATCATTGCTTTGTAGGCACTCTAAAGCTTTAAGTCCTAAAATTCTGACGACAATAAAAATAAATATCAATTACAAAATAATTCCATAATTAACAGTATTGTTTATTGTTAATACTCTGGGTTTCGATATTAATCTAAATTACCAATATGTTTGCTTTTATATAAAAAAATACCTGTAGCTATATCTGGACAGCAAAAACTGGATCACCATGAACCTTTCACTATTATCTTATTTGTTTAGTAAAAGCTATTTGTTTATTAGGGAAAATTGGCATTTAATTAAATAACTAGGTTGGTAATTATATGTATGCAATTTATTAATATAAGTAAGATTACAGTAATATTCATTAAACTGATTCGGTAAGAAGAACCATCATTATTTATGGTCAATTGCCGCAGATTATTCTTGTCAAAGCCGATACTTAGGTAGAAAATAAAGATCAAGTCCGTATGGCTAAGTAATTCTTAACAAATCAAATCTGCTCAAATTTCCGGGTCTCAAACGCTACTATTCAGCTTTGAGAGCGAATTATTAACTTACCTTTGGGGGTTAAAGTCCCCTGCTTCTACAAGCAGCGGGTTTTGCGTCGGGGTAAAATCCCCGTTGCAAAACGTAATTCTAAATTCTAAATTCTAAATTCTGCATTCTTTTAACTGAGATTTTCTCAATAACTTGCCCAGAAATTTATCCGGTAGTTGCTTGACAGATCAGAATGAGGAGGTTATAGTGTAACTCCCAAGCTGTTTAAGTTTTTAAACAAGTTGGGCAATTTTCACAAGCAGTTCGCTAGATCGAAATTTTGACTCTATTACAACTAGCTGGGAACTTATCAGCTAAATTAGGAGTCGTAAAAACTAAGTGCATTTGAACCTGACTAACCTGACATCATAGATTGATAAAGCTCCTGCTGTCCTTGCTTTATTCAACTAGCCTGCATCTACTCATATTACTAAATTTAAGGTCTACTGATAAATTCTCATCTGTTTCCAACCAGAGTAGAGAATATTTTTAGGTTGTTGATTTTAATCTTTTCAATTTCCATAACCCTAAATAAAGTAGGGAATTGGTAATTGTTTTTTGTGTCTTTAAACGTGCCATCATTTTCACAGCCTCGGCAAACGCAATTACTGATGTGATTTATTGCTAATTGCTGACTTCTCATTTTTCAGTGGCTTTGCGAGCGAAAGTCAACCCAATGATACTTGAGCAAAAAATTTATCCATGTTTCCCGGACCGACTAATTTTATCTTGAGTGGGAGTTTAGAAGTTATCTTTGTTGTTAAATCAGGAAAAAGAGGCATATCTTAAAGCATTGGTTTTCAGATTTAAATTCCTCAACTCTTAACCATTACTGATTTTTTCGCCCAATTCCGGAAATAACCGGAAAATAAAGATCCCCGACTTCTCAAAGAAGTCGGGGATGTGAAAAGTATCAAATTTAACGAACTAGCAAATAGATTCCCCAAATAGCCATAGCGCGGAGATAGGTACTAGCGCGGAAAGTGCCATTAGCGGTGATTGCTTCCGGGGTGCGAAATTGCAAACCATTGTCGTAAATTTGCCTCACCACAGCCTCAGTTAACCGCATTGCCTCATTTTTCATGTTCATTTGCACCAGGAAAGCTGCTAGACCAAAATTGATTCCCGTCCAAACTTCCAAAGGATGAGTAGAATTGGGATTTTCGGGTAAACCATTGGGAAGAACACCATTAGCAGCGCCAAATTCACCATTTTGAAACTTGAGAAAACAGGAATCATATACTTTTGTTAAGGCAGACAAAGCGCGATCGCTCGGAACAATATCTGGTAAACTCAATAAACGAGCGTAGAATTGCCCACACAATTGGTCAGCCATAACTACATCAGAACCACTGTCACTATCCAAACGGTAATACTCACCATTCCAAAGCTTCTCCTGATAAATTGGCTTCGATTGACTTAACCAACCTTGATAAATAGACCCTTGCACCTCCACCTCTGCGTCCTCTGCGCCTCTGCGGTTCGTTAAAATCTTAGAAATAGCAATAGCAGCTTCCAAAGCAGCTAACCACAAACCACCACAATAAGCACTCACACCTTGTAAACGCCAATCATCAAAAGTTTGGTCAGGAGCGCCAGAATTTTCTGGTATACTGTCACCATCGAGATCAAAAGTTTTCACATAATCGAGAGTTTGGACAATAGCATCCCAACAATCTGCTAAAAATTGAAGATCATTTGCACCGGTAAACAGAAAATCTCGATATACCTGCAAAACGAAATCACAACCTAAATCTTTCCACAGGTTGCAATCTTGATAACTAGTATAATTGGTTTTTTCCCAAACGTGTTCATTGGGTGCGCCTAAATCGTGGGGTGTCGCACCGGCAATTTTCCGAACTGCGTTGGGACTTTCAGATTTGATAGTTAAATAATAACCGATTATTCTAGTTCTATCATCACTTTGGGGAATTGCCCTAGCAAAAGCCCGAATTACCGATTTTTCCAATTCAGGGAATAACATCAATAACCCAAAAGAACCGTATAACCGCACATCTAAACTTTCATACCAACGATAATCTAAACATTCTAACACGGCAAATTGACCAACGGGATCAATTTCTGAGGCCGCACTCCAGAGAGTTCCTCCACTGGTTAAATCGTAGAGTTCGTTAAATAAAGCCATTTTGAACCAGTCAGGTAAATCTGATTTTGCCAAAATGGGATTTTGCCAATCTTGAATGAGCGATCGCCAATTCTGATATTCTTTAAGAGCAGTAGTGGCAATCTGCCAAGCATTCTCACCATTACAACCAAAAAAGTCTGTATATCTGCGGTAATAGTTCACTCCTGCTGCAAATTCTGTAACGGGAAAATCCCAACTTAGCACCAAGGGAACTTCTAAATTTTCCCCAGGTTGCAAAGTGAAACGCACCGCAATTGCTGCACCTAATCTGGTATTTTCATCTGCGGGAGTTTCATCTATATAATTAGGTAAAGAACCATTTGCAGAGAAACTTTGCCAAACATCTTCACCATTACCCACAGGATTAAATCGGGAATGATAGAATATTTCCACTTGGGGATTTTTAGCAGTCGCAATACACCAAGTTCCGTCTCCTTCTTGGACAGTTTGATGATCAGAAACTTGACCTAAAACACAACCAAAATATTGATGATCTTCTGCTAAACAATTATAATTTCCTTGACTTTCTCCCCAGCGTGGTAGATATTCATAAACAGGACTTCCATCATCTCTAACTCTAACTTCGGGAGATTTTAAAGTATTAGTAAACCAACCGACCATATTTTCCCAAGTTAGCATAATGCTAATGGTAATTGGTGCATTTGTGGGGTTGTGTGCTTTCCACAAGAAAACCGCAACCGGATAACTTGATTCTTGATAATTATCTGCCCAAATTGGCGAAAATTGCTCACAGGTTAATTGAGTTTTTAAGACATTTTCATAAACAAACCAACTGCGGGGATAAAGTGCGTGATATGTACCTGAATTCTGTTCCTGAGACTGTGGATACCATTGCCAAGATTGCAGTGTATGATCTTCTGGAGGTTGGGTAGATAATGCGTAAGCTTGTCCAGATTCAAAAATACTAAATTGACAAGCGGGAACAGTTTTAAAAGTATGTTCTCCCCCGTCAATGTGCCACAGGTTAAAGTCTCCCCGTGAAGAACGTCCTATACACCCTGCACCAAAGCCACCAAGGGGCATTCCGTGCCAGGGACCATCATCAATATTACTGGGATAACGGACGGTGTAGGGGTTCTCCCAGCCTAAGCCAATGGGACGTTTCCAGGTGCAGGGGGGAATTTGTGGGTGGTTTGTCATAGTTTGAGTTTCAAGGTTGACGCTAAGGAAGACTAGCGAAAGATAACAGAAAATCAGGAAATAATGCAATAATTCATTACAAGCTTGATCAACTTACTAACCATTTAAAATCAGACGATAGCTAGGTTCGTAAGTCGTGTAGAAAATCATTTAATGATTCATTTAATGATTTATTAAATGATTTTTTGCAAGACACTAAAAACCATAGTTGTCAGCAAAGGATATTAGGTAAAATAAATAGTCAATAAAAAACCAGCTAGGAACTAACTTAGCTGGTTATTTTTGTGTGTAAAATACCTTACTTACATTTTATCACTAAGTAATTTATTAATCATCTCCTGTTGCTGCTTTAACTGTTCTTTAAGCATTTCTAATTCTGTTTTCTGATCATCTGCTTGTGATTGATTAGCGGGTAATTCTGGATTAATTTGGTTAGCTCTATCAGAGATATCTTGGTAATGCTTCTCTGATACTTTTTCGTTATGTCCACACCACGCTGATACTATTTTTTCATCACGCCCTAAATCAAAAACTTGATGAGTGATGAATGTATGACGGGTATTATAACAAGGCAGGTATTTTCTTAATTTACCCTGCTCTATAAGAGTAGGAATTATGCCTATAATCTTAGAAGTAGAAGTGCCAGTAGTGCCTCTCCAGTTAGCTCTAAGTGTACCATCTTTGACTATTTTCCCGTCAACCTTGAATACTATATCATTATCTTTTCCTTGTGGTATTGACTTTAACAATTCCCATAACTCACCATTCTTAGGCATAGGGAACATTCTAATTAATGAACCATTTTTATGATTCTTTAATGGGTAAAATGACTTGGTAAGATTATTGTAAGTCCTCCTAATCAAAATTCTTTCTCTGTCAAATGAAACATCACACCACATCATCCCAATAGCCTCACCCGTCCTGCATCCTGTAAGAAACTTAAAAGCTAAAATGTCATACCATTTAGCTTTAGTTTTGTGATTACCAGATATTGAGTATTATAGCACCATTGACACCTAGCGCGATGTGTAATTTTTCTCAAGTCATGGGTGAGAACTATATTTTCATTGCTGGAATTTTAGATAATTTTAATTAATAGATATTTTCCCGATTCCTTTTTAATAGTAACTTTGACTACGTTTAGTATTTTTTCAAGAGTTCCAAATAGACGGCAAAATATATTATAATATTGTTACATATTTGTTAAGAAAGGTTACACGACTCTTAACAAAAGGAAATATGGTTTATGGTTGTTCCCCGTGAGAAGAATGCACCACATGAAGTTGTTATCGTTGGTGGTGGCTTTGGTGGATTGTATGCAGCAAAGGCTCTTGCTAAGGCAAAAGTAAATGTTACTCTCATTGATAAACGGAATTTTCATTTATTTCAGCCGCTTTTATATCAAGTTGCCACAGGTACACTATCACCTTCTGATATTTCCGCACCATTGCGATCTGTATTCAGCAAAAGCAAAAATACAAAAGTGTTGTTGGGAGAAGTAAGTGATATTAATCCCAAAGCGCAACAAGTTATTTTGGGTGATGAAATAGTCCCTTATGATACATTAATTCTGGCCACTGGTGCCAACCATTCCTATTTTGGTAAGGATAATTGGAAAGAATTTGCTCCTGGTTTGAAAACTGTGGAAGATGCCATAGAAATGCGTCGGCGGATATTTTCAGCCTTTGAAGCCGCAGAAAAAGAAAGTGATCCGGTAAAACGTCGGGCTTTGTTAACTTTTGTGATTGTGGGAGGAGGTCCAACTGGTGTAGAATTGTCCGGTGCGATCGCTGAATTAGCATACCAAACCCTCAAAGAAGATTTCCGCAACATTGACACTTCAGAAACGAAAATTTTACTATTGCAAGGGGGCGATCGCATTCTCCCACACATTGCCCCAGAATTATCAAAAGTAGCAATAGAATCTTTACAAAAGTTGGGTGTGGTTATTCACACTCAAACCAGAGTCACAAATATTGAAAATGACATTGTTACTTTCAAGCAAAACGGTGAATTGACAGAAATTCCCTCAAGAACTATCTTGTGGGCAGCCGGTGTGCAAGGTTCAGCTTTGGGGACAATCCTCGCTGAACGCACAGATGTAGAGTGCGATTTCTCTGCCAGAGTAATTGTCGAACCTGACTTGACTATCAAGGATTATAAAAACATTTTCGTAATTGGAGACTTAGCTAATTTCTCCCATCAAAATGGTAAACCCTTACCTGGTGTTGCCCCCGTAGCCAAACAAGAAGGAGAGTATGTAGGTAAACTCATTAAACGCCGGCTTCAAGGTCATACTTTGCCAGAATTTAAATACAATGATGTGGGTAGTTTGGCAATGATTGGGCAAAATTTAGCCGTTGTAGATTTAGGTTTCATTAAACTCACAGGTTTCATTGCTTGGATATTTTGGCTAGTAATTCACATCTACTTCTTAATTGAGTTTGACACTAAATTAGTGATAGTAATTCAATGGGCTTGGAATTATATTACTCGCAATCGTCGCTCTCGATTAATTACAGGGAAAGAGGCTTTTTTGGCAACAGAAACTGTTAATAATAGCAGTCATTCCCAGACTACAGAAAAGAAGCAACCAGCCAAACTCTAGAATTTGTGGTTTGTAGTACCACGGCATTAAAATTTATGGGAAAATCCGCCATTCTTTCAACACTGAATTCAATTAGTGTGAGGTGGCGGGTTTAATTGTGAGTGCTACTACGTCCAGTAAATTGGGTGTATTTTTAGTCATTTAATATTCAAAACAATAGCTAAAGCATTACTAATTTCCTGCATAATTTCTTCCGCAACTATTCCCACTTTTTTAATTAGTCGTTGTTGAGAAACTGAACGAATTTGAAAAGTATCTGCTGTGGATAATTTGCTTAAATTATTCTCTGCTGTTGTTTCAATACGTATCATCCAAGGTACTTGTGCAAAAACTTCGTTCCATCCGGTAATAGGTACAATAACCTTTAAGCGTAAAGTACCTATATCATCATTATTAACAATGATACAAGGTCGGGTTTTGCTAATTTCATCCCCTACTGTGGGATCAGCATTATACAGCCAGATTTCACCTCTACGCATAATCTTGGTACTCATAAAAATCTTCATTACAAGTATCAACAAATTCTGTTAAACTGCTTTCTGTTTCATAATAAGAACGCATCATTTCCGCAGCAGCAGTTAAGCTCAGTTTTTGAGGATTTTGCATTTCTTCACGCATGAGTTTTAAGGCAAATTCTATTATCTCTAGTCTTTCGACATTAGGCATTTGTTTAATAGCTTCTAAAATTTGGGGGTTGATCATAATTTGTGGCAATTGTAAGTAGTTTCTATTTTAAAGTAAGATATACTGACTCTGCAACCTTCGTAGGTTGGGTTGTTCGCGTCAGCGTTGCGGAGCAATGGAACGAAACCCAACACCATCCACCAGGATATCATAATTAATGTTGGGTTTCCTTGCGTCAACCCAACCTACGGGGTAAAATCAAGATTATAAAACACAACTTTAATCACAGGATATTTATAGTATGGAATATCGCCGCGCCAATGTGGCAGGAGGAACATACTTTTTTACAGTGGTGACAGATAAAAGACAAAAAATATTATGTTTACCAAAAAATGTTTCCTTATTAAGAGATGCTTTTGGTTATGTAATGCGGAAACATCCATTTATTATAGATGCTGTTGTTATTTTACCGGATCATCTCCACTGTATTTGGACTTTACCAGAAAATGATCATGATTTTTATACCCGTTGGCGGTTAATTAAAAGTTATTTTAGTCGTCAATGTGAAACTATTTCACCATAAAATATATCTATATCTAGAAAAAAGAAAAAACAACGGGCTATATGGCAATATCGTTTTTGGGAACATTTAATTAAAGATGAAATTGATTTTCTTTCATCATGTTGAATATATTCATTATAATTCTGTGAAACATGGTTTGGTAACAGCACCAAAGGATTGGGAATATTCCAGTTTTCACCGTGCAGTGCGTCAAGATATGTATGACATGATGTGGGGTGCGGGTGAGGAAATTATTTTTGATGATGATATTGGCAACGAGTAGGTTGGGTTGAATGAAATGAAACCCAACATTAATTTACACCTTTTAATTCTTGCGGAAATAATTGACGATTAGATAAACGGTTTTCATCTAAAGCATTAATCAAATATTCTCCTGTTTCTTGCTGTTCTTGTTCATCACTTTCATCTATCCAAGACTGAAGCACATTAACTCTTCTCAATTGTTTTTCTTTTTGTAGAATAGATTTTTGGATCAGATCCAATGTATAAGTTTCCACAGAAAGTCCTTGCTGTTGTGCTTCCTGTATTAAATACTGTTCTAATTCTGGTGGTAAGTTAAGCGTTAGTGTCATAAGTTTCTGTTGATTGACTTTATATATTTTTAATTTGTGAAGACTAAAGTAATCGTTGTTAAGTTATGTATTTAACTGTCCATCATATTTATGATACCAGTATTCAATAATTAATAAAGATGCTCTGATAAGTTTATTCCAATGTTTGTCATCCATTGATATTTGTTCAGTTGCAGGTCTAAAATGAACTATAGAATTACGAATCTTATAAATCACCTCACCAAGTTTACTTTCTGTATTGCGATATTCCCATAAAAATAGAATATCAATTAAACGATTGATATCCAGCAAGACCCAAAATAAAAACTTCATTGGTAGTTTATTAACTTGTGAGTTCTTACCTTCAATGAAATTTTTCACGTCTTGTAAAAGCTCAATAGCATCCTTAAGAGAATCCTTCGGTGAGTTAGCTATCAATTTATTAATAGCTTCATTTTCTTTTGGTTTCCAACTAATATCGTCTTCAATTTGAGATGAAAAATTGAGTAATGAATCTTTTATACCTAACTTTTTATGAAAATCTTCTAAAAATGATATTGAGAATAATCTTTCTATACATCTGTACACATCCAGAAAAGAATATCTCCAGTAAACAGATACTAAACTAAAAACTAGATTATCATAAGGTATATTTTTTGCACCTTCAAGAAATAACTTTTCAAAAACAAAAATGGTGTCTTCTTCAAATTGTAAAGACCTTATTTGAGGAGTTTTAGTAATATAAAACCCTGATAATTTTAGAAGATTAACAGTAGTTTTGTCATTTATATCACTATCACTTTCAATAAATGAACAGTCATCTTGAATTTTATAAACAAAGATAGTCTCAAAGAACCTGCTAACTACACTATATTCATATAATTCATATTTAGTTGTTTTTGCTTCAGGTGTGTAAAAAATTTGATTAATGATTTGAAGTGGGTCAGCACTTTGTTTGACAGGAATTTTCAGTTCAAAAATTAAAGCAGTAATCATTCCTCCATTTAATTCTTCTACCTGTATTATTTCCGGCTGCGTTGATAGTTGGGTTGTTGCACCAATAGTAACAAAGTATTTGATAACCTGAGATTCATTAGGTTGATTTTCATGTTTAAATTCAAACCATGCTGTTCTGAATGTTGGCAAAATTATTTCTTCATCTTCATCTTTAATTTTTAATTTCTCCAACCATTTTTGCTCATCCTGAGTGTTTAGTTGAATACGTCGTTCATCATCAGTAGATATAGAAATATTAACATTTTTAGACTGAACAAATTCAGCTAATAACCCAAATATGTATTCATTAGCTTTTTTAATACTTCTGGACATAATAATATTAGTATGCCCTCCAGCATGGATTCATATTTTCAACATCAAAATTTTCTTCTATAAGCACTTCAAAAGTTTTGAGAAAAAATTCTCTTTCATTAGATTTTGCTGGTTTTCTACTAATCAATTCATTCAAAGTGACAAAATCTAAAAACTCTCCAATTTCCTCACTATTAAATCTTTGTAATCTTTGTAGCAATTGTTCAGCATTTATTTTGATTTCCTGCCATTTTTGATTTTGCTTTTCTGGTGTATATTTTTTATTTCCTGGTCTACCTAATGTTGCTAAAGCAATAGCAGTTACAAAACCAACACAGGCTGGTTGACTACTAAATAAATCTTTTCCTTCTTTAAAATATCCTTCTATATTTTCACCTTGATAGGATGCAATGGCATTGTCAAATTTAGACAAAAAATAAATTACTTCATAAAAAATATTTGTAAAGTTTTCATTTGATGTTGATTCAATAAAATCTAATTTTGTAAACTCGTCTGCTAATCTTTCCTGAACATCAATTTTTTCTTTTTTAGCTCCAAATACGAGAAATAATTCAATGACATTATCAGCTTGAAACTGTCCAGAACGCTTGCGCCTTCTCTCTTCATTGATTTCCATTATTTCTATATCTGGATACTTTTGCTGTATTTCCTTAATTATCAATTTAAAAACTGTTTCAATTTGTCTTCTGAGATTCCAAGGAACTTGACCGGTATTTAATACCAACATTCTATAAGTTAAACTATTAATTTGTGAAGCAATCCAGAATTCTATCCGAATTTTACGATTTTCAAGTTCATGATTATCGTCTAATACTTCATTCAATGCCTCATTTAAAGCTGAGGTTCTTTGCATACCATCAATGATAGATATATTATCTGGTGGTATTTGGTTAACAAACCGCAAAAATTCGTTATTATTTTCTATTTTTTCTATTGTTGTTAATTGTTCTAAGGGAATAATCGCCCCAATTACAATTGGAGGTAATACTGCTCCAGATTTTATATCTTGCACCATTCTTTTACGAATACGAATTGCTGTTGTTGTTTTTAATGTATCCCTTTGTTTTTCTAAGCCTCCTCTGTTTTGAAAGGCTCGTTGTACCATATTCAAATACTCTTCTACCGTGAATTGAATAATTACCGAGTAACAATTAACTCTGGCATCTTTAATAATATCTAGCTTGTCTACAATTACCATTGATATTCCCTCCATCTATGAATAAATATGATCTAATAAAATATGACTATCAAATAACTGATTAAGATAGCGATGCCTTCGGTGTGCAAAGCGATCGCTCACCGCACCCTACAATCATACCATCTCTTATAATTGATCGGATAACCTGCACACCTACATTTAGGCATGAACCTGTGACCGAAACTGGAAAATACAAAGATACCGTCAACTTACCCAAGACTAACTTCGATATGCGGGCAAACGCAATCAAGCGCGAACCCGAAATCCAAAAATTCTGGGAAGAAAACCACATTTATTCTCAACTGGCTGAAAACAACCCAGGCGAATTATTTATACTGCACGATGGTCCTCCCTATGCTAACGGCCAGTTGCATATTGGTCATGCTTTAAATAAGATTCTCAAAGATATTATTAACCGCTACCATTTGCTCCAAGGTCGTAAAATTCGCTACGTTCCTGGCTGGGATTGTCACGGATTGCCGATTGAGTTGAAAGTTCTGCAAAATATGAAACAGGCAGAACGGCAAAATCTCACTCCTTTGCAATTGCGTCAAAAAGCGAAAGAGTTCGCACTGAAGACCGTAGACGAACAACGAGAAAGCTTTAAACGCTATGGGATTTGGGGTGATTGGGAAAATCCTTATTTAACCTTAAAACCAGAATACGAAGCCGCGCAAATTGGCGTTTTTGGGGAAATGTTCCTCAAAGGTTATATTTATCGCGGTTTAAAGCCTGTGCATTGGAGTCCTAGTTCTAAAACGGCTTTAGCAGAAGCAGAGTTAGAATATCCTGAAGGTCACGTTTCTCGCAGTATTTACGCGGCTTTTCCGGTGGTGAAGGTTGCGGAAGGGTTAAAAGCTAGTTTGGATGCCTTCTTGCCTGATTTGGGCGTGGCTGTATGGACTACTACTCCTTGGACTATTCCCGGTAATTTGGCTGTGGCTGTGAATGGTGCGTTGGAGTATGGGGTTGTGGAGGTTTCGCGCAAAGACGCACAAGGAGCAAAGGCGCAAAGGGAATGCAGATATCTAATTGTTGCGGCTGAGTTGGTGGAACGGTTGGGAGAGGTTTTGGATTGTGAGTTAACGGTGAAAGCCAAGTTCGCAGGGAAGGATTTGG
This sequence comes from Dolichospermum sp. UHCC 0406, assembly GCF_009712025.1. Classification (NCBI taxonomy): domain Bacteria; kingdom Bacillati; phylum Cyanobacteriota; class Cyanophyceae; order Nostocales; family Aphanizomenonaceae; genus Dolichospermum; species Dolichospermum sp. UHCC 0406. The sequence goes on along the minus strand of NZ_VILA01000004.1, from coordinate 116,430 downwards.
AAGGTACTATTTACTCTCATCCTCTGTTTGACCGTGAAAGTCCGGTGGTGGTTGGTGGTGATTATATCACTACTGAGTCAGGGACAGGGTTGGTTCATACTGCTCCTGGTCATGGTCAAGAGGATTACATTGTTGGTCAACGTTACGGTTTGCCGATTCTTGCCCCTGTTGATGATAGTGGGAATTTTACGGATGAGGCTGGTAAGTTTTCTGGCTTGAATGTTTTGGGTGAGGGGAATCAAGCGATTATTGATGCTTTAAGCGAGGCTGGTTATCTGTTGAAGGAGGAGGCTTATCCTCACAAGTATCCTTATGATTGGAGAACGAAGAAACCGACGATTTTCCGCGCTACTGAACAATGGTTTGCTTCTGTGGCTGGTTTTCGGGATGAGGCTTTAAAGGCTATTTCATCTGTGCGTTGGATTCCCGCACAAGGTGAAAACCGCATCACGCCAATGATAGCAGAAAGATCCGATTGGTGTATTTCTCGTCAACGTTCCTGGGGTGTGCCGATTCCCGTGTTCTATGATGAAGCGACTGGGGAAATTTTGCTGAATGCGGACACGATTAACCACGTTCAAGCTATTATTGCCGAAAAGGGTTCTGATGCTTGGTGGGAGTTGTCGGTAGAGGAGTTGTTACCGGAAGCATACCGCAATAATGGCAAGACTTACCGCCGGGGTACAGATACAATGGATGTCTGGTTTGATTCTGGTTCTTCTTGGGCGGCTGTGGCGAAGCAAAGACCGGAGTTATGCTATCCTGCTGATATGTATTTGGAAGGTTCTGACCAACATCGGGGTTGGTTTCAATCTTCTTTGTTAACCAGTGTCGCGGTTAATGGCATTGCACCTTATAAAACTGTGTTAACTCATGGTTTCGTCTTGGATGAAAATGGACGAAAAATGAGCAAATCTGTGGGAAATGTGGTAGATCCTCAATTGATGATTCAAGGTGGGACTAACCAAAAACAACAACCTGCTTATGGTGCTGATGTTTTGCGGTTGTGGGTTTCTTCGGTTGATTATTCTGGTGATGTGCGGTTGGGTGGTAACATCATCAAGCAATTAGCGGATGTCAGAAATAAGATTCGCAACACAGCGCGGTTTTTATTGGGTAGTTTGCATGATTTTGATCCTCAGAAGGATGCTGTAGCTTTTGATGATTTACCAGATTTGGATAAGTATATGTTACACCGCATTCGTGAGGTGTTTAATGAGGTGACGGACGCTTTTGATAGTTTCCAGTTTTTCCGCTTTTTTCAAACTGTACAGAATTTCTGTGTTGTAGATTTGTCAAATTTCTATTTAGACATTGCTAAAGATAGATTATATATCAGTTCTGCTGATGCTTTCCGTCGTCGTAGTTGTCAAACAGTTTTGCAAATTGCTTTGGAGAATTTAGCGATCGCCATTGCTCCCGTTCTATGTCATACTGCGGAAGATATCTGGCAATTTATCCCCTACGAAACCCAATATAAATCAGTTTTTCAAGCTGGTTGGGTGCAGGTTGATGATAAGTGGGATAATCCCGAATTAGCAGAATTTTGGAAAACACTGCGACGGATTCGTGGTGATGTTAATAAGGTTTTAGAACAAGCACGGACAGAAAAGTTAATTGGTTCTTCTTTAGAAGCTATTGCATTGATTTATCTTAGTGATGAAAAATTACGCACTGCTATCGAACCTTTGAATGTTAGCGGGAATGGAATTGATGAATTAAGATATTTGTTCCTCACTTCTGAAGTCCAATTATTAGATACTCCTGAGACATTAAAAGGATTGAAAACCCTGCGAGTTCAAGGTGAAGATAATTGGGATATTGGGGTAGTTAATGCCGCAGACTATGAACATGAAGGGAAATCTTATCACAAATGCGATCGCTGTTGGAATTATTCGCCCCATGTTGGTGAATCGGCAGAACATCCATTATTGTGTGAACGCTGTATTCCCGCATTAGCTGGAGAATTTTAAAATCATGTAGGGGTTTAGCAATGCTAAACCCTTATACGATACGCAACAATGTTTTTCTTACCAATGGTTTTAAAAATGCAACCCAATATCATCATGAATGATGATCAATTTTTTAATTTCTGTCAGTTAAACCGTGATTTGAGAATTGAACGTAACCATCTTGGAGATTTATTAATTAGGGACTTCCAGGAAATAAATTATCCCAATAAATAAATGAACAAACGAACCACAGAGGCACAGAGAACACAGAGAGAGAAGAAATAGGGAGGGTTTTTGCGTTAGTTTTGGGACATTTTTTTATTTGGAAGTCTCTTATGTCTCCTACAGATTCAGAAACAGGTGGACGTAATTTTAATTTAATCGGTGAATTAGGTGTTTGGACAAAGCAAAATGGTACAGGAGTAGGATTTGGTTCTAGTGGTGGTTTTACCTTACCCAATGGTGCAGTCCGTTCTCCTGACGCAGCTTGGATAAACCGCACAAAATGGGAAGCAATACCAGCAGAACAAAGGAAAAAATTTGCTCCTATTTGTCCTGAGTTTATTATTGAATTGCGTTCAGAAACTGATAATTTAAAGATTCTGCAAGAAAAGATGCAAGAATATATAGATAATGGTACACAATTAGCTTGGTTAATTGATAGAAAACAACGGAAAGTATTTATTTATCGTCCTAGTCAAGCTGTAGAAGAATTAGACAATCCCCAAACATTAACTGGTGAGAATTTATTACCCGGATTTGTTTTAGATTTAAGTCAGATTTGGTAATAAATAACAGTAGAACCTAGATATTGTAAAAACTAATAAATCTATTAATTTATCCGTCTTTATCTGCGTTCATCTGCGTTCATCTGCGTACCCTTCGGGAAGCAAGCTACAATCATTCTTGAAATCTTATTTGGTAATAAATAAATTGTATTCCAGCTTTAGCGAGAGAATTTTTCCTCTAATCTTGCTTGGAAAGAATTTGGCTGAATTAAGCAGTAAGAACCAAGACGATGTTCTTGTGGGGCGATTTTTTTAGTTAACTTTGCTAAAATGGGTTTTGGGACTTCAGCGGTATGACGTTGGGTTAATACTGGCATTTCTTGCCAACAACTCCGGCAAAACCAGTAATTTTCAGCACCACGGATATGGTGTAAAAGAAAGTCGGAACAGCAAGGGCATTGGGGCATAATAGTTTCAAGTCCTTTGTTAAAAGTGTTCGGCTAAATCCAGTCATGTAATAAATTGAGATAAATTAAAACTTGTTATGTATATTCCTTAATTTTAACTCTCAAGCAGGGGGGAATTATGAGAATACTTACAAGAACAATATATTACGTAATATTTCGCTATATTAGCTATACATTTATTTATACTCTAAACTAGAGTAATCTTAAATGGAGGATGCCATTTAGACATCTGGTAGTCAATCCCGTTCCCTGCTATATATCCTCGCAACATCCTCAAACTCTCCGTGCATAAACAGAATGGGTTCTGAATTAAATAACAGTAGCTATTTAAGGAATCTCAGAATATGTTGGAAATTAAACGCAATCAAGAAAATAGCCAAATTCATCAAGAAGCTTTAGTATTACCCTTTAATGCTGTGGGAATTGCAGATATTCCCCTAGTAGGTGGTAAAAACGCTTCCTTAGGGGAAATGATTCAACAACTAAGTTCCCAAGGTGTGAAAGTTCCCACGGGATTTGCGACTACGGCTTATGCTTATAGATACTTTATTACTGGGGCTGGTTTAGAAGTAAAACTGAGAAAGATTTTTGCAGATTTAGATGTGGAGGATATGGCTAATTTGCAAGAATGTGGCAAACAAGCCAGATCATTAATGTTAGAAACCCCATTTCCGCTAGAATTGCAAGAAGCGATCGCTAGATCCTATCAAAGTTTATGTCAAGAATATAGTATAGATACTGATGTGGCTGTTCGTTCTAGTGCCACAGCCGAAGACTTACCAGATGCTAGTTTTGCGGGACAACAGGAAACTTACCTGAATGTTCATGGCATTAAAAGCGTATTAGAATCTTGTCATAAATGCTTTGCTTCTATCTTCACAGACAGGGCTATTTCCTACCGACAAATGAGAGGTTTTGATCATTTTGAAGTAGCATTATCAGTGGGTGTCCAAAAAATGGTTCGGTCCGATTTAGCCTCTTCTGGGGTGATGTTTTCCATAGACACCGAAACAGGCTTTCAAAATGCCGCTTTAATTACTGCTGCTTATGGTTTGGGTGAAAACATCGTTCAAGGTGCAGTTAATCCCGATGAATATTTGGTATTTAAACCAACTTTAAAACAAGGATATAAACCCATTCTCCAAAAACGGTTGGGAACAAAAGAAATTAAAATGGTTTATGATCTAGGCGGATCAAAATTAACTAAAAATATCTCCGTTCCTCAACTTGAACGTCATCAATTTGCCCTCAATGATCAAGAAATCCTCCAACTAGCAAAATGGACTTGTATCATTGAAGATCATTATTCCCAAGTCCGGGGAATGGCCACACCAATGGATATTGAATGGGCAAAAGATGGGATAACAGGAGAATTATTTATTGTCCAAGCTAGACCAGAAACCGTTCAATCTCAAAAATCAAAAACCGTCCTCAGAACTTATCAACTCCAGGAAAAAAGTCAAGTTTTATTAACTGGTCGTAGCGTAGGCGAAATGATAGGTCAAGGTAAAGCTAGAGTTATTCTAGATGTGCCAGATATTAACCTATTTCAAGCCGGAGAGGTGTTAGTTACTAACCGCACAGACCCAGACTGGGAACCGATTATGAAAAAAGCCAGCGCTATTGTCACTAACTCTGGGGGGAGAACCTGTCATGCATCAATTATTGCCAGAGAAATGGGTATTCCTGCTATAGTTGGTTGTGGGAATGCGACTACAGTTTTAGAAACTGGACAAGAGATTACTGTGAGTTGTGCGGAAGGGGAAACAGGTCAAGTTTATGCAGGTTTATTAAACTTTGAAATTCAAGAATTACCATTAGATAATTTACCTCGAACCCGCACTAAAATTATGATGAATGTGGGTAATCCAGAAGAAGCTTTAGGTTTGACAGCAATTCCTAATGATGGTGTTGGTTTAGCGAGAATGGAATTTATCATTGCTAATCATATTAAAGCCCATCCTTTAGCATTATTACATTTTGACGAATTAGAAGACGAACTTGCCAAATATAAAATTAGCGAATTAACGGCACAATATGAAGATAAAGCCGAATTCTTTATTGCCAAATTAGCGCAAGGTATCGGCACAATTGCCGCAGCATTTTATCCCAAACCTGTAATTGTCCGTTTATCTGACTTCAAAAGTAATGAATATGCCAACCTTTTAGGAGGTAGACAATTTGAACCCAAAGAAGAAAATCCGATGATTGGTTGGCGTGGTGCTTCTCGTTATTATGATCCTCGTTATCGTGAAGGTTTTGCTTTAGAATGTCAGGCAATGAAACGGGTAAGAGAAGAAATGGGTTTAACCAATATGATTCTCATGGTTCCCTTTTGTCGTACTCCTCAAGAAGGAAAACAGGTATTAGCAGAAATGGCAAAAAATGGCTTAGTCAAAGGTGAAAATGGCTTAGAAGTTTACGTCATGTGCGAGTTACCAAGTAACGTTTTATTAGCTGATGAATTTAGTCAGGTTTTTGATGGTTTCTCCATTGGTTCTAATGATTTAACCCAATTAACATTAGGATTAGATCGAGATTCTGAATTAGTGGCACATTTATTTGATGAACGCAATGAAGCTGTTAAAAGAATAATAGCAAAAGCCATAACTACTGTTAAACAAAATAATCGCAAAATTGGTATTTGTGGACAAGCACCCAGTGATTATCCAGAATTTGCTCGTTTTTTAGTTGAACAAGGTATAGATTCTATTAGTCTCAACCCTGATTCTGTGATTAAGACAATGTTAGAAATTGCGAAAGCAGAAACAGGGGAATAGGGGAATAGGTAATTGGTAATTGGTGATTGGTAATAGGTAATTGGTAACAGTTTTACAACTAACAACTGACAACTGTACGGGCGAAGCATTTGGAGAACTATTTTTGGCAATGACCGATAATTTATCTTCCAAATGCTTCGCCCCTACTGACAACTGACAACTAACAACTGACCAATATGCAAACAAAAAATGTAGAGTTGGATCTCTCAGATCCTTGTTTTTTACTTACCACATTACAAGAACTTCGTCAATCTGTTGATCAGGAAGGCAGGGAAATATTTGAACGCTGGAAAAAGCAAATTCACCGACAATCTTTTATTAATAGTAGTCTCAATCTTGCCTATTATTTGGCACTGAGAAGACACGATTTACGAGAACTGCAAGCGGCTTTAATGCCTTGGGGTTTGTCCTCATTGGGGAGGATAGAAGCTAAGGTTTTACCTACCTTAGATGCGGTGATTGCCACCTTACAGGCAGTTTGTCACACAGATAATGATTCTATCATTATACATCCACCTTTGGACGCATTTTTTGAGGGCGATCGCCTTCTCCAACAAAATACCGAAGATTTATTTGGTAACACCCTCGATAACCGTCGAGTTAGAATCATGGTAACGTTGCCAAATGAAGCCGCTACCAATTACGAATTTCTGCGGGATATCATTCGGCAAGGGACCAATTGTGTGAGAATTAATTGCGCCCATGATACCCCCGGTGAATGGTTAGCCATGATTAACAATGTCAAACAAGCAGAATTAGAATTAGAATCTTCTTGTAAAATTCTCATGGATTTGAGTGGTCCCAAAACCAGAATTAAATTTGTTCTTACCCCCAGTCCCAAACAACGAATATTTAAAGGTGAATCTCTCCTCCTTACCCATGAGTTACCCACTACTATTGATTCTGAATTTTTTCAAGCCAGTTGCACAATTCCAGAAGTATTAAAACAACTGAAAATTGGTACAATAGTCTGGATTGATGATGGCCGGATTGGTGCTTGTGTTGAGTCAATTACATCTGAGGGAGTATGGTTAAAAATTACCCATGCCCGTCTTAAAGGTGAAAAACTATTACCAGAAAAAGGCATTAATTTTCCTGACACTGAATTACATTTGAGTTCTTTAACAGAAAAAGATCAACAAGATTTAGATTTTATTACCACTCATGCTAATCAAGTTAATATTATCGGCTATTCCTATGTGCAAACACCCGCAGATATTCAGCTTTTACAACAGGAATTAGCGGTAAGATTACCAGAAAATTCTCCCACACCTGCCATAGTGGCGAAAATCGAAACACCCTTAGCCGTTAGCAATTTGCCAGAATTAATTATTCAAGCCGCTGGAAAACAACCCTTTGGAATTATGATTGCCAGAGGAGATTTGGCGCTGGAAATTGGTTATCAACGACTGGCGGAAATTCAAGAGGAGATATTATGGTTATGTGAGGCTGCCCATATCCCCGTAATTTGGGCAACTCAAGTCTTAGAAAATCTCGTCAAACATGGAATGCCTTCACGGGCAGAAATCACTGATGCTGCCATGTCAGAACGGGCAGAGTGTGTCATGCTCAATAAGGGTGATTATATTATTGAAGCTGTGGCTATTTTAGATGATGTTCTCACCAGAATGCAAGCCCACCAAGTTAAAAAAACACCCCAACTACGGGCTTTACATTCTTGGTAATTGGTAATAGAAAATAGACATCTGGTGAAAATTAAATATGCGTGACTTACAACCCTTGTAGAGATGTTCCATGGAACGTCTCTACGTTCTTTTGTGGAGATGTCTAAGAGGTTGTTTGAAAAGTATTAGATGAAACCGATAATCTCCAAAAACCTAACCCCCCAGCCCCCCTTCCCTACGAGGGAAGGGGGGTTTCAAAGCCTCTCCCCTTGCAGGGGAGAGGTTTGGAGAGGGGTCAGTCTATACATTCAAAACTTTTCAAACACCCTCTAATATATCCAAAGTTCTCTCCTGTCAATGTGGTTACAAAACTATATATTTAAATTGTGAATACTTACTATTTGAAATGTTTACAAAATTAAAGTTTCATATATAGAATATTCAGGGTACAATCTAATTAATTGCTCAAAAATCAATTAAATGATATTTATATTACCAACAACAATCATTTGGTTAAATTGTACGTAATTTTTTGAAATAAATTTTCTCACTCCAAACCCTTGCTATCCATATCTATCAAATTTATTAACTAATGATTTGTAGATTTTAATCGGTATGACATTAGTTACAGTATCATCTACTAATCAGATTAACCAATGGACGCATTCACTAACAGATTTCACCGAAAATTGATTAATTTACCTAATTTACATCAAATTATTCATTATTCTCCCTTAACTATTAGTCCTGATAGTTGTGTGATGGATGCTATTAACTTGATGAATCAACAACAAGATCATAAAGTTACAGTTAATAACCCGATCCATCAAGTAACCGACTATGTTTTAGTAGTAGAGGGAAAGCAATTACAAGGAATATTTACTATTAAAGATGTATTGAGAGTAATTACCTTAAATACCGACCTATCAGCGGTAAAAATGGCAGACGTGATGACTCAGCCGCTAATTACTCTCAAATATTCAGCATCTGAGCATATTTTGACAGTGTTTGCACTTTTACAGCAGCATTCTATTCACTATTTACCAATAGTAGATGATAAAGACAACTTAATCGGTATTGTCACTGAAGCAAACTTGCTGCAAGCCTTAAATATAGAAAAAATGATTGGTGTGGTTGAGGCATTGCAGGAAAATTTGCTAGATTTGAAGACAGAACACATACCAATTAATGAACAACTGGAAGTAATCCGTAAGCAAACTCATAATCATTTACAAGAATGGGCAAAAAAACAAGTTGACGAGAATTTACAAATTAATCGAGAACTGCAAGAAACTTTAGAAGAACTGCAAATTGCCGAAGAAGAACTACGTCAACAAAATGAACAACTAATCTATTCTCGGCAAATTACTGAAGCAGAACGACTGCGTTATCAAAATTTATTTGAATTTGCACCTAATGGTTATTTAGTAACTGATGCTTTAGGGATAATTCAGCAAGCTAATCATGGGGCAGCATCCTTACTATCTGTCCGTCAAGATCATCTTGTTGGCAAACCATTAGTAGTTTTTATTGCTGAAGAAGATCGTTCTCAATTTGTATCCCGGTTAAAAAAATTGCATGAATTACAGGAATGGGAAATGAATTTCCAGTCCCGTAAAGGTTTACTCTTTTCTGCTAGTGTGAGAGTAAATTCTATGGTTGATAATGAGGGTAAACGGACTGGTTGTTTATGGTCAATATCTGATATTAGCGACAGGAGAAAATTAGAAGCAGCACTCCGTCAAGATAGCGATGTCTTGGAAGTTCGGGTAAAAGAACGCACGGCAGAATTAGTGATTGCCAATAAGCGATTGCAAGAAGAAATCATTGAACGGCAACATATTCAAGCGTCCTTACAAGAAAGTGAAGCCCGACTCACCTTAGCACTAGAAGCAGGTAATATTGGGATCTGGGATTGGCATATCCAAACCAATGAAACTCTCTGGTCTCCTACCATGGGTTTAATGTATGGTTTACCTCTCAATAGTTCCTGTCCTAGTATTGAAGACTTTCTCAATTTAATCTATCCTGAAGACCGTCAGCATTTTCAAAACTGTGTCAGTCATTCCCTGGCGAAAAAAGTTGATTTTGTCTGTGAACATCGGATAGTGGATTGTGATGGTATCCTACATTGGTTGAGTTCTAGAGGAAAAGTTTACTGTAACGAAAATGATCGGCCAATCCGCATGATTGGCACAACTAGAGACATTTCTGAACGTAAACAAACGCAACGGCAAATATATGAACAAGCGGCCCTATTAGATATTGCGACTGATGCAATTTTTGTCCGAGATTTTCAAGCCCAAATCGTCTTTTGGAATCAGGGGGCAGAGAGGATATATGGTTGGGAACGTCAGGAAGTTTTAGGTAAGAATCCCAAGGATATTTTTTACGATTCAACTTCCCATGAACAAGAGATAATCGCCCTAAAAACTGTAGTTACATCGGGAAGTTGGGAGGGTGAGTTACGCAAACGCACACAATCAAACCAACTAATTATTGTTCAAAGTCGCTGGACATTGATGTTAGATACTGATGGACAACCTAAATCTATTCTCACAGTAGATACTGATATTACAAAAAATAAACAACGAGAAGAGCAATCTTTACGCGCTCAAAGAATGGAAAGTATTGGAACTTTAGCTGGAGGCATTGCCCACGATATCAATAATATCTTAACACCAATTTTAGCATCTGCTCAATTACTCAAAAGTAGTAGATTATCTGAAGAAAAACATAAAGATCGTCGTCAGCAAATGCTGACAATTATTGAAAATAATGCGAAACATGGTGCAGAACTAGTCAAACAATTGTTATCCTTCGCCAAAGGTGTTGAAGGCAAACAGACGATTGTGCAGATTAATGATTTGATCAGCGATATTATCTACTTGGTCAGTCAAACATTTTCCAAATCCATCACATTTTCTAAGCATATTCACCCTAAATTATGGACAGTGCTTGCGGATAAAACCCAACTGCATCAAGTATTAATAAACTTAGTGGTTAATGCTGCTGATGCTATGCCTGACGGTGGATGTCTCTCTGTTTCTACAGAAAATTTGTATCTTGATGAAGAGATGATCCAGATAAATCATCATGCTACAGTTGGGAATTATATTGTGATTACGGTTAGAGATACGGGGACGGGAATGTCACCGGAAATATTAGAAAGAATATTTGAGCCATTTTTTACCACTAAGGATTTTGGTAAAGGCACAGGATTAGGACTATCAACAGTATTAGGAATTATTAAAAGTCATAAGGGGTTTATTAATGTTGAAAGTCAAATTGGACTTGGTAGCGTATTTCAGATATTTTTACCATCAGTTAACCAAGAAGTTTCCCCTTTAGAATCCGATCATCAAGAAATATCTCAAGGACAGGGAGAACTAATTTTAGTAGTAGATGATGAAGCCCATATCCGGGAAGTTACAACAACCATTTTAGAAGCCTACAATTATCAAGTTCTTACCGCTAAAAACGGCGTGGAAGCAATCAATACTTACAACCAATACCGGGATCAAATCAGAGTAGTATTGATGGATATAATGATGCCAGGAATGAATGGAAATTCCGCCATTTGCAAGTTAAAAGAAATCAACCCCCAGGTGCTAATAATTGCTTGTAGTGGATGCAATATAGAGAATATGTTAGAGCCAAATAATGAATCTCAAGTTACAGCAATTTTATCAAAACCCTATACTAATGAAGAGTTATTGGCAAAATTAAATTTTGTCCTCAAGTAAGTTGTCAGTAGGGGCGAAGCATTTGGAAGATAAATTATCAGTCATTGCCAAAAATAGTTCTCCAAATGCTTCGCCCGTACAGTTGTCAGCATTTGGAAGATAAATTATCGGTCGTTGCCAAAAATAGTTCTCCAAATGCTTCGCCCGTACAGTTGTCAGCATTTGGAAGATAAATTATCAGTCATTGCCAAAAATAGTTCTCCAAATGCTTCGCCCGTACAGTTGTCAGCATTTGGAAGATAAATTATCGGTCGTTGCCAAAAATAGTTCTCCAAATGCTTCGCCCGTACAGTTGTCAGCATTTGGAAGATAAATTATCAGTCATTGCCAAAAATAGTTCTCCAAATGCTTCGCCCGTACAGTTGTCAGCATTTGGAAGATAAATTATCAGTCATTGCCAAAAATAGTTCTCCAAATGCTTCGCCCGTACAGTTGTCAGCATTTGGAAGATAAATTATCGGTCATTGCCAAAAATAGTTCTCCAAATGCTTCGCCCGTACAGTTGTCAGTTGTCAATTATTCATTTTTGAATATTTTGAACAGATTTTTGGGGATTACAGCACTTATGCTCATAGAATTGACCGATTGATGAGACTTTTACTTTTTTTTGGCAAATTTTATGACACCTCAAGAGTTTTTAGAAAAGTTGGCAACAGCCGCAACAGACCCCGAAAAACTGATAGTTTTTGCAGAATACTTGGATACAACTGCCTTGGATCATGCCACAGCCCCAAGATGGAGAAGTCTTTCTTATAGTAACGAAATTGAAATGGCGCTTAAAAATGTAGCTTTTCATCTAGAAGCGCTCGCTGAAGCCGAGTAATACGTAAGGGGGGCAGGAGGTAGGGAGTA
>NZ_VILA01000004.1:72353-104201 GCF_009712025.1 Dolichospermum sp. UHCC 0406 | reverse complement strand
AGGGGGAGTAGGGGAGATTATTTATCTTTCTATTACCTATTACCTATTATCTATTACCCATTACCTATTACCTATTACCTATTGCCTCTTACTTTATTCACCAATATATATTCCTAAAGACCTAGCGGTTTGGACTAAATCACCTTGAGGATTAACAAGAGAGGGATTATTATCTATCACATCTTGAATGGGGAAAGTGACAACTTTGCCATTTTGCCAAGCTAACATTTGATCATATTGATTTTGGGCAATTAAATCAACTGCAACTTTACCAAACATAGTAGCTGTGAGACGGTCTAAAGCTGAGGGGATACCACCACGCTGAATATGTCCTAATACAGAAACTCTGGTATCAATCAGGTGATTACTACAATTAGCAATTTTTTCGGCAATATATTGACCTTGACCACATTTAGTTCGGCTTCGCTCACTATCAATAGCAGTAGTACAAATAGAAGGATTATCGGCATCTTCTGCACAAACAGATATCCCTTCAGCAACCACAATAATAGCAAATTTTTTTTGCCAACAATCGCGTAATTCGGTCAGATGATGACATATTCCTTGAATAGTATAGGGGACTTCGGGAATTAAAATCACATCAGCACCGCCGGCAATTCCTGAGTGTAAAGCTAAATGTCCAGCGCTGCGTCCCATAACTTCGATAATCATCACTCGGTCATGACTAGCAGCAGTAAAGATCAGACGATTAATAGCATCAACAATTGTATTAATTGCCGTATCAAAGCCGATTGAACGTTCTGTAAAAGCGACATCATGATCAATAGTTTTGGGGATAGCAATTAAATTCCAATTACCTAAAACGGCTAATTGATGAATAATATTTAAACTACCATCTCCACCGACAATAATTAAAGCATTTAAAGCGATCGCTTTATAACCGGCTAATATTTCATCAGCATGGGCTAAAGTATCTCCTTTATTAATACTACCTAAAATTGTTCCCCCCATATTTAGTAAAGGGTCAATCCCGCGTAAATCCCAACCATGTATACTTAACGGCACCGTTTTCCGTTCTAGCAACCCTTGGGTAGCGTAAGGAATCCCCACTACTTCCCAATCAAAAGTCCGTGTGGCATGACTCACAACAGCGCGAATCACACAATTTAGACCCGGACAGTCACCACCACTGGTAAGAATACCAATACGTTTTTTCATTGTTTGTCAGTTGTTAGTTGTCGGTAGGGGCGAAGCATTTGGAAGATAAATTATCGGTCATTGCCAAAAATAGTTCTCCAAATGCTTCGCCCGTACAGTTGTTAGTTGTCGGTAGGGGCGAAGCATTTGGAAGATAAATTATCGGTCATTGCCAAAAATAGTTCTCCAAATGCTTCGCCCGTACAGTTGTTAGTTGTCGGTAGGGGCGAAGCATTTGGAAGATAAATTATCGGTCATTGCCAAAAATAGTTCTCCAAATGCTTCGCCCGTACAGTTGTTAGTTGTCAGTAGGGGCGAAGCATTTGCAAGATAAATTATCGGTCATTGCCAAAAATAGTTCTCCAAATGCTTCGCCCGTACAGTTGTTAGTTGTTAGTTATTACCTATTACCTAACTTTTTGTATAAACTCTACCCGAATCTGGATTATAGGTTTGCAAAGCCTTCATATATTGAGCGCGTTCAAAAGCACTAGGATTAGGACATTTTAACTGGCTCATGGTACCTTGCATTTGCTTGACAGATTCATATTCATGTATTTTCATCCATTCCCGTAGGTCTTTTTCTAAACACTGAATATGGTTAATTCCCTCTCGTAATAATACAGAACACAACATAGTTATATTTGCTCCCACCATTAACATTTTGATCACATCATAGGCATTATGAATACCGCTAGTTGCAGCCAAACTACCCTGAATATGACCATAGAGAATGGCTATCCAGCGCAGAGGTAAACGCATGGCTTGGGGGGTACTTAAAAGTACATGAGGTTCGACTTCTAAATTTTCTAAATTAATATCTGGTTGATAAAACCGATTAAATAATACTAATCCATCAGCCCCGGCATGATCTAAACGTTTGGCGATATTTGCAGTATTAGTAAAGTACGGACTGAGTTTTACGGCTACAGGAATAGTGACGGCGGCTTTAACAGATGTGAGAATATCAAGATAATTTTGCTCGATATCGTGACTACTTAAATCTGGGTTAGTAGGAACATAGTAAATATTTAATTCTAGTGCTGATGCTCCTGCTTCTTGGATGAGTTTACCATATTTAGTCCAACCACCGACGGAACAACCATTCAAACTGGCAATAATGGGAATATCAACTTTTTCCTTAGCTTTGCGAATATGGTCTAGATATTCTTCTGGTCCGACTCGGAATTTAGCAATATTTGGGAAATAGGTTAAAGCTTCTGCAAAACTTTCTGTACCATGGCTTAAATGATGATCAAGTGCGGATTCTTCTAAAGTTAATTGTTCTTCAAATAGCGAGTGCATAACAACAGCACCCGCACCTGCATCTTCCATTAATTTAATATTATCAATGTCTTCTGAAAGTGGAGAAGCGGAGGGAACTAAGGGAGATTTTAATTCTAAACCTAAATATGTGGTAGTTAAGTTCATAAATTTGGTAATTAAAAACTAACAACTGTACGGGCGAAGCATTTGGAGAACTATTTTTGGCAATGACCGATAATTTATCTTCCAAATGCTTCGCCCCTACTAACAACTGACTCAAAGCTATTTTAATTTTCTTGCAGCTAAATATTGATACATTTGCCAACGGGTATTAACATCTGCTTGGGATTCTTTGAGGAGTTCTTTTGCTGTTTCTGAGTTAATTTTAGTTAACATTTTGAAACGGTTCTCCATGTACATGGAATTTTCTATTGGTATGTGAGGGGTGCGAGAATCGAGTTGTAAGGGGTTTTCTCCCTGTTTAATGCGGTCGGGGTGATAGCGATATAATAACCAGCGTCCAGAGTCTACAGCAGCTTTTTGATTTTGCATGGCTGTACTCATGTTGATACCGTGAGCAATACAATGACTGTAGGCAATAATTAATGATGGACCTTCGTAAGCTTCGGCTTCTAAGAAAGTTTTCAGGGTTTGTTCATCTTTTGCGCCCATTGCTACACTAGCAACATAAACATTACCGTAGGTCATGGCAATTAAACCCAAATCTTTCTTAGTTGTAGGTTTACCACCTGCGGCAAATTTTGCCACTGCACCTTTAGGGGTAGATTTGGACATTTGACCACCAGTATTAGAATAAACTTCTGTGTCTAATACGAGAATATTAACGTTGCGTCCACTAGCAATTACATGATCTAATCCACCATAACCAATATCATAAGCCCAACCGTCACCACCAATGATCCAAACACTTTTTTTCACTAAATAATCAACGAGGGATTGAAGATTTTTGAACGCAGATAAACGCAGATAAACGCTGATAGAATCCTCTTTCATCTGCGTTAATCTGTGTTCATCTGCGGTGATAATTTCTTTTAATTTTCCTTTGAGAATAGCAATTCGTTCTCGTTGAGAGTAAATATCCGATTCGTCTTTTTGTTCTGCGGTGAGAATATCTGTAACTAGAGTTTCACCTATTTGGGGTGCAAGTTGTTGGAGTAAATAAGCTGCAAATTCCGCTTGTTTATCTATGGAAACGCGGAAACCTAAGCCAAATTCGGCGTTATCTTCAAATAGACTGTTAGACCATGCTGGCCCCCTACCTGCGGCGTTTTTTGCCCAAGGTGTGGTGGGTAAGTTACCACCATAGATAGATGAACAACCGGTGGCGTTGGCGACGATCATGCGATCGCCAAATAATTGTGTTACTAATTTAATATAAGGTGTTTCTCCACATCCAGCACAAGCACCAGAAAACTCAAACAACGGTTCTTGCATTTGTTGTTGATTAATATGATTTAACTTTAAATTCCGTCTATCTGGGTTAGGGAGATTTAAGAAGAAATCCCAATTTTCTCGTTCTTGTTCTCGCAATGGTTTTTGTGCTGCCATATTAATGGCTTTTTTGCGCGGTTCGGCTTTATTTTTTGCGGGACAAACATCAACACAAATACCGCAACCTGTACAATCTTCTGCTGCTACTTGAATGGTAAACTTTAAATCATGCCAATCATGTTCTTTGGCATTTGCACTTTTAAAAGTTGCGGGGGCATTTTCTAATTCTTCTGGTGCATATACTTTAGCGCGAATGACACTATGAGGACACACCATCACACATTTACCACATTGAATACAAACGTCAGCATCCCAAACCGGAATTTCTTCAGCAATATTGCGTTTTTCCCATTTAGATGTTCCTGTGGGATATGTACCATCTACAGGTAATGCACTCACAGGTAAATCATCACCTTCACGGACTATCATTTTCCCTAATACATTGCGGACAAATGCAGGTGCAGTATCGGGGATTGAGGACATTCTTATATTTTCTTGTTCCCTGCGATGCACTGAGCTTGTCGAAGTGTTCCCCGTTCCCCGTTCCCTAATTTCATAGAGATTTTCCAAGGTTTTATCAACTGCTTGGATATTCATTTGCACGATTTCTTCGCCTTTTTTACCGTAGGCTTGACGAATAGACTTTTTAATTTGATCTATAGCTTCTTCTCTTGGTAAAACACCGGAAATGGCAAAGAAACAAACCTGCATAACGGTGTTAATATGTCCACCCATTCCCGCTTCACGGGCGACTTTGTAGGCATTAATGACATAGAATTTGATATTTTTGTTAATTATCTCTGTTTGCATTGCAGCAGGTAATTTATTCCAAATTTCATCTTTATGATAATGTGAATTTAGTAAAAAAGTGCCACCAGGAATAATATCTTTCAATATGGGAAATTTTTCTACAAAGTCCCATTGATGACAAGCGACAAAATTAGCTTTAGTGATTAAATAAGTAGAATGAATTGGTTGAGAACCAAAACGCAAATGAGAGACGGTAACTGAACCAGATTTTTTAGAATCATAAACAAAATAACCTTGGGCAAAATTATCTGTTTCTTCTCCAATGATTTTGATAGAATTTTTATTTGCCCCTACTGTACCATCTGCACCCAAACCGTAGAAAATTGCCCTAACTATATTGTCAGCTTCTATATTAAATTCGGGATTATATGTTAAACTGTTATGAGTAACATCATCATTAATCCCCACAGTAAAATGATTTTTTGGTTTCTCCACATCTAAATTATCAAATACCGCTTTTACCATTGCTGGTGTAAATTCTTTAGATGATAAACCATATCTACCTCCCACAACTTTAATTTTGTGAAGTTGGTTTTCTGCCAAAGCTGTAACTACATCTATATATAAAGGTTCACCAATTGCCCCTGGTTCTTTCGTTCTATCTAAAACGGCAATTTTGGAGGTAGTTTGGGGGAGAGAATTAATAAATCTTTGGGTATCAAAGGGACGATATAATCTAACTTTGATAATTCCCACTTTTTCACCTTGTTGATTGAGATAATCTACGGTTTCATGAACTGTTTCGCAACCAGAACCCATGAGAATAATTATTTTTTCTGCTTCTAAATGTCCATGATAATCAAATAGTTGATATTGTCTCCCCGTCATTGCGGCAAATTCATCCATTACCTGTTGAGTAATATCTGGACAAGCGAGATAAAAAGAGTTTACTGTTTCTCTAGCTTGAAAATAAACATCAGGGTTTTGCGCCGTTCCTCGTAATACCGGGTTATCAGGTGTTAAAGCCCGTAAACGATGGGCAATTACTAAGTCTAAAGGAATAAATTTTTGTAAGTCTGGAGTTGTTAATATTTCTACTTTATTGACTTCGTGGGAAGTGCGAAAACCATCAAAAAAGTGTAAGTAAGGTATGCGAGATGATAAAGTTGCTTTTGTGGAAATTAGGGCAAAATCATGGGCTTCTTGCACAGAAGCAGCGCATAACATGGCAAAACCTGTAGTTCTTGAGGCCATGACATCACTATGATCTCCGAAAATGGAAAGGGCTTGGGCTGCAAGCGATCGCGCCGCAATATGAAATACTGTAGGTGTAAGTTCACCGGCAATTTTGTACATATTTGGTAGCATCAACATTAACCCCTGAGATGCTGTAAATGTGGTTGTCAGTGAACCCGTTTGTAAAGCCCCATGTACAGCACCCGCAACCCCCCCTTCACTCTGCAACTGTACCACCGCAGGAACTGTTCCCCAGATGTTCGGTTTTCCCTCACTCATCCAAGTATCAGACCATTCCGCCATCGGTGAAGATGGGGTAATTGGGTAAATGGCAATAACTTCGTTTAGTTGGTAAACGACTTTAGCCACAGCTTCATTACCATCTATAGTTGCAAAGGTTCTCATCTTCATAAGAATACCCGGTAAGTGGGAAACTCAGTGGCTTTAGCCCTGAGAGGGAAACGGCACGAGCGGTTTTAACCGCTGTGAATCTTAAAATTGAAACCAGATTTTTGATTGGAACCTGGAAACCAACTCCCTTGCGGGGTAATGTTAGCTTCGACCTGTTATAAGAGCTTGTTAGGCTGGCAACACTGTTTCAGTGACCTTAAAACTGTTTAATTGCCAGCGACAGAGCAGGGAACTAGCTACGCATTCCAGGGTGTCGTGACTCAAATAACGGCTACCATGAGAGTAAACTCAGGGTGGTCTGGTCAGTACGGCTTGCTTGATTACTCTTGCAAGCCCAGTCCCTTTAGGGCTGGGTTACTGACCTTCCTTTACCTTGAAGAACTACTAAATTTCGGGTAATTGGTGTTTTCCTAGCCCCAAATTCCCTAGTTTTTACATTCAACTGAAAAATCAGCAGAAATTTCCATCTACTAAAATCATAATTATAGGATAGTTCATAGAAAATCCCCCCGTACTAAATTTAGTATGGGGGCTAGATGAGAACAAAATCCCAAATTATTGGTTTTAAGGAATAATTTTCTGCTAAGTTCCTCTAACTTTTGGCGTAGTAATTGAGATAAATCTCTGTAGTTAAGACTATTCACAAAAGACTTAAATATCTGTTTTTGGTTTACTAGCTGTTCCAGGATCTTGACGGTTTTCTTTAATCAATCGGCTGTAAGTCCGCTGGGGAATATAGTGAATTGGATTGTAATCAATACAACGTAAAATCAGCACACAAGCCCAAGAATACCGTCCATCAGCAATAGCTTCAATGATACGATTGAACTGTTCGGGAGCGATGGCACTATGAAAATCGTTCTGAGAAGAAGAAGCTTGATAATTCATAACTAACCCTGATCTAATCTTGTAGGATTGAAAGTTGATAAGTTGTCAGAATTCAGAACAGAAAATCTTTTTAGTCAAGCCTTTTAACTCCTGATTACTGAACTCCTAAATTCTGAATTATAGAAAAAAATCAATGGGATATTTGAGGTAACAGGATTATCTGCCCCTGATATGTAAAGGATTTAATTCTCTTGGTAAATAACTTCGATATCTAAGTCCGAGTATAGCGATAACTTACCGATTAAATATCAACATTATTTGTGGTTATCAGAGAACTTTATGAATTTTCTGTGAGGTTTAGTGAGCAGTGTTATCCATTTAATTAGGGGTGTATCATTGGCAATTGATGATCTAAATAGATTAAGTTCTGAAATTTTTGATTGTAAAGACTGGAAAATTACTAACCACATTACCCTTGTGTTAGTAAAAAATATAGGCAAATTCCTAGCATTTCCTGTCCAACTTGATTGTTTGGTAAAAAATAGGAAATACAGATATTTGGATTATGACACTATTTAAATAGTCATACAACATTGAAATCTTTCCTGGCTTCAGTTTTGTAAATACTCCTTGTGACACTATTATATGCAGAATACTATGTTTTCCCTGTCTGGTACGCCAAATTGGCAATTTGTTACTCTAAATAGTACAGAAAATGTCAGTTCTAAATTGCGTATTAAATGACTATTTAAATACTGTCACAAGGGGGATTTACAAAAATCTAGATAAAATGTACTCGAATGTTGCATGACTATTTAAATACTGTCACAAGGGAGATTTACAAAATTGGAAATAAGAAATACTTCAATGTTGTATGACTATTTAGATACTGTCACAAGGGAGATTTACAAAACTGTAAATGGCATAAAGATATAAATTTATTTTTGGCTATTTTCAATTTTCTGGCTAAATTAGTTACACTTCATCACGAAATGCTCAACGTCTTAAAGTTGTTGAGGATATGAGTATTCAGGTTTTGACGAATTGAGTAATATTTATAGATGTAATATTTAATTCTTGCTGCAATGGACTCTTATAAAAGTGGCACAAGTAAAGTTTACAAAATGGTAATTAATAGCAACAAAGCCAAATTGGTAGTTATTGAGTTGAAATTAGTGATTGCTAAAATTTTATCTATTCCCTGTCATCTAACTAATAGATACTTCTCTATCTATAAGAGGAGGTAAGGGTTCATCCTTTAGCTAGAAGTAAATAATTGAGTAACTTATTTACTATTAACCTGAAATAGTATCTCAATAATCCTAACTTTAGCTAGAGTTTGGTAATGTACAATGTATAAATTAGTGCAAACTATTGTTAACAGTGATGAAAAAAATGTTTTAGGTGACTTTATCTTAGAATTAGGCAAGGATCATAAACGTTACTTTTTAAGAAATGAGATTTTACAAGCTTTTGCAGATTATTGTCACCAATTCCCAAAACCCGCTTATTTTTATCACTCTTCCTCTTTAGGGACATTCATTCAATACACCCATGAAATAATTTTAGATGGTGAAAATACTTGGTTTGTAGTTAGACCAAAGATTGCGAGTCAAGAAGTATGGTTATTAAGCGCGGACTTGACTAAGTTTGAGTTAATGACACCGAAAGCATTATTAGATGTGAGCGATCGCTTAGTAAAGCGTTATCAACCGCACATTTTAGAAATTGATCTCCATCCCTTTTATTCAGCAGCACCAAGAATTGATGATTCCAGAAATATTGGCCAAGGTTTAACCGTTCTTAATCATTATTTTTGTAATCAAGCATTGACAGATCCTGAATATTGGATTGACGCATTATTTCAATCATTAAAAAGATTAGAATATAACGGCATCAAATTATTAATTAGTAATCATATTCATTCAGGTTTGCAACTAACAAAGCAAATCAAACTAGCGTTAGAATTTGTGAGTCATTTATCCCCCCAGACACCATATATAAAATTTAAATTTCATCTTCAAGAACTCGGTTTAGAACCAGGTTGGGGTAATAATGCAGCCAGAGTCAGAGAAACCTTAGAACTGCTGGAAAGACTCATGGATAATCCCGAACCTGCAATTTTAGAAACCTTTGTTTCTCGCATTTGTGCAGTTTTCCGCGTCGTCCTTATTTCCATCCATGGTTGGGTTGCACAAGAAGATGTTTTAGGCAGAGATGAAACATTAGGACAAGTTATTTATGTTTTAGAACAAGCCCGCAGTTTAGAAAATAAAATGCGGGCAGAAATTAAACTTGCAGGTTTAGATACATTAGGAATTAAACCCCATATCATTATATTAACTCGACTGATTCCCAATTGTGAAGGCACATTTTGTAACTTACCATTAGAAAAAGTTGATGGTACAGAAAATGCTTGGATTTTGCGCGTTCCTTTTGCAGAATCTCGACCGGAAATTACCAACAACTGGATTTCTAAATTTGAAATTTGGCCTTATTTAGAAAAATTTGCTCTTGATGCCGAAGCAGAACTTTTAAAACAATTCCAAGGAAAGCCCAATCTAATTATTGGTAACTACAGTGACGGGAACTTAGTTGCTTTTATTCTCTCCCGAAAAATGAAAGTTACCCAATGTAATATTGCCCATTCCCTCGAAAAACCTAAATATCTATTTAGTAACTTATATTGGCAAGATTTAGAAGCACAATATCACTTTTCTGCCCAATTTACCGCTGATTTAATCAGTATGAATGCCGCAGATTTTATTATCACATCATCCTATCAAGAAATTGTAGGTACACCAGATACAATGGGACAATATGAATCTTATAAATGTTTCACCATGCCCAACTTATATCATGTAATTGATGGCATTGATTTATTTAGCCCTAAATTCAATGTGGTATTACCAGGAGTCAGTGAAAATATATTTTTTCCCTACAACCAAACAACAAATAGAGAATCCCACCGTCGTCAACATATCCAAGACCTAATTTTCCATCAAGAGCACCCAGAAATTCTCGGTAAATTAGATCATCCTCATAAAAAACCGATCTTTTCCGTTAGTCCCATTACCTCAATTAAAAACCTCACAGGTTTAGTTGAATGTTTCGGTAAAAGTGAAGAATTACAAAAACATAGTAACCTAATTTTATTAACCAGTAAACTTCATCCAGACTTAGGAACAAACTCCGAAGAAATTCAAGAAATAGCAAAAATTCATGCGATTATTGATCAATATCATCTTCACCATAAAATCCGCTGGTTGGGAATGCGTCTTCCTCTCCGCGATATTGCTGAAACCTATCGTGTAATTGCCGATTTTCAAGGGATTTATATTCACTTTGCCCTTTATGAATCCTTTAGCAGAAGTATTTTAGAAGCAATGATTTCTGGATTACCAACTTTTACAACTCAATTTGGTGGTTCATTAGAAATTATTGAAAACCATGATCAAGGATTTAACCTCAACCCCACAGACTTAGCAGGAACAGCCAAAACAATTATCAACTTCTTAGAAAAATGTGAAAATTATCCAGAACATTGGCTAGAAAATTCTCAATGGATGATTGAACGCATTCGCCATAAATATAACTGGAATTCCCACACAAATCAACTCCTGTTATTAACGAAAATGTTTAGCTTTTGGAACTTCATCTATCCCGAAGATAACGAAGCCAGAGATCGTTACATGGAAAGTTTATTTCATCTTCTTTATAAACCTATAGCTGACCATATTTTATCAGAACATCTAAGCAAAATCAGAAATCATAATTAAAACCTGCTTCATCTTAAACTTTGCGTCTTTGCTCCTTTGTATCTTTGCGCGAAACATAAATTTAAATTCTTTATACCTAATCTATTATCATGGATAAAAAAGACCATTTTCGCAACCTTATCTATACAGACTGGATATTAAATGAAACCAAGTTTAATCCTGAATACTTGCATAGCCGAGAAACTATTTTCACCATTGGTAATGGCTATTTAGGGACAAGAGGAACATTTGAAGAAGGCTATCCCCGCGCATTATCAGCAACATTTATTAACGGTGTTTATGATGATGTTCCCGTAGTTTATACCGAACTTGTAAACTGTCCAGATTGGCTACCATTGACAGTTATTATTGAGGGAGAACGCTTTCGCCTTGATCAAGGTACAATATTAAAATATAACCGTAAACTAGACTTACATCATGGCATTCTCAGCCGGTGTTTACGTTGGTGTAGTCCCAATGGTAAAGCAATAGATATCCATTTTGAACGCTTTGCCAGTTTAGCAGATCAGCATATAGTCGGGCAACGTTGCCAACTAACACCAGTAAATTTTGATGGTTTAATTGAAATTCAAGCCAGTATTAACAGTTACTCGGAAAATCAAGGATTCAACCATTGGGAAGGATTAGATCAAGGTAAAATTACACAAGGATTCTGGTTACATAGTCGCACTCGCAACAGCCGCATAGATGTCGGTATAGCGGCAAAAATAACTATTTCGGGAACTGACATAGACTTACAAATTAATACCACACCTGGTTATCCCAGCTTAAATGCAACCGTTGCCGGTCAAATCCAACAGACAATCACCATAGTAAAGATTGTCAGTATTTTTACATCTAACGAAATTGCAGAACCAGTTGTAGCCGCTAAAGAAAAGCTCGTAAATATACCAGATTATATAACCTTAATTGATGCCCATGCCCAAGCCTGGGAGCAAGTTTGGCAACAAAGTGATATTATCATTGAAGGAGATATCACAGCAGCTTTTGCAGTGCGTTACAATCTGTTTCAGTTACTAATTGCTGCACTTAGAAATAATAATCACACAAGTATCCCGGCGAAAACCCTATCTGGCTTTGGTTATCACGGACATATCTTTTGGGATACGGAAATTTTTATTCTGCCATTTTTTACCTTTACCCAACCAAATTTAGCCCGGAATTTGCTCAGTTACCGTTATCACACCTTACCAGGGGCGCGACGCAAAGCGGCACATTATGGCTATCAGGGGGCGATGTTTGCCTGGGAAAGTGCGGTGACAGGGGATGAAGCGACACCACGCTGGTCACTACGGAGTGATTTTTATGCCGAAGATATTCGTATATGGTGTCGTGATCGAGAAATTCATATTAGTGCGGATATTACTTACGCCATTTGGTATTATTGGCAAGTTACAGAAGATGATGAATGGATGCGAGATTATGGTGCAGAAATTATTTTAGATACCGCAATTTTTTGGAGTAGTCGAGTTGAATTTAATCCCCAATTAGAATGTTATGAAATTCGCGGAGTTATTGGTGCAGATGAATATCACGAATTAGTTCATAACAACTGCTTTACAAATCGGATGGTACAATGGCATTTAGAAAAAGCCTTAATCATCTATAACTGGCTGCATTCCACCTTTCCAGAAGTAGCCATAAAACTTGAACATAAATTACAAATTACCTCCCAAGTCCTCAATCATTGGACAGAAATTATCGCTAAAATGCTCATTATCCACAACCCAGAAACCGGACTAATTGAGCAATGTGAGGGGTTTTTCCAACTAGATGATATTAACTTAGCCAAATACGAACCGCGAGAAAAATCAATCCAAATTATTTTGGGCATGGAAGAAACCAACAAAGGACAAGTCATTAAACAACCAGATGTATTAATGCTTCTATATTTGATGCGGGAATCTGCCGATTTTCCCTATAATCAGCAAACATTACAGGTAAATTGGGACTATTACGCCCCCCGCACAGATATTAGTTATGGTTCTTCCTTGGGTCCGGCTATTCACGCCATTTTAGCCGCAGATTTGGGCAAATCACAGGAGGCTTACGAATACTTTATGCAGGCGGCAATGGTAGATTTAGAAGATAAACGCGGAAATACCCAAGATGGGATACATGGTGCTAGTGCTGGAGGCATTTGGCAAGCTGTAATATTCGGTTTTGGCGGTATCCAATTTCGGGAAAATGTCCCCGTAGCCCATCCTCACTTACCCCCAACTTGGACAAGACTGAAATTTAAGTTACAGTGGCATGGTAAATGGCACGAATTCGATTTGCGTCAGGAATTACCAAAAACGAGAAAGCCTAACATTCAGGGCGTGATTTTTGACTTAGATGGCGTATTGACTAATACCGCAGAATATCATTATCAAGCTTGGCAAAAGTTAGCAAATGAAGAAGGTTTACCTTTTAATCGAGAAATGAATGAAGCCTTGCGGGGTGTATCTCGTCGCGCTTCTCTGATATTGATTATTGGCAATAGAGAATATTCAGAAGTGCAAATTCAGGAAATGATGTCTCGAAAAAATGATTATTATGTAGAACTAATTCACAATATTACACCCACAGATTTATTACCAGGGGCAGTGGCCTTATTGGATGAATTGCGTCAAGCTGGAATCAAAATCGCCATTGGTTCTGCTAGTAAAAATGCCCGGCTAGTGATTGAAAAATTGGGGATTGGTGGTAAATTAGATGTTATTACTGATGGTGATACTGTCCAAGCCGCCAAACCAGCACCAGACTTATTTCTTCATGCTGCCAACCAGTTAGGAATTCGCCCAAATGAATGTGTAGTATTTGAAGATGCCGCAGTCGGTATTATCGCTGCCAAAGCAGCAAATATGTGGGCTGTAGGCTTGGGACCCCAGGAGAGGGTGGGGGCTGCTGATGTCGTTTTGCCTAGTTTGGCAGGGGTAAAATGGGAGGAACTGATTAGGGCTTGCTGAAAAAGTCTTTTCGTGAGGGCTAGGAGTCAGGAGTCAGGAGTCAGGAGTCAGGAGGAAGAATTAGAAGGAGAGAAGAATAGTCTCAAATTTCAGAAAGTGATAGGTTTTTAATGGTTTCAATCCTTATTCCTTGCACCTAATTCACTTTTTTAACCGGGAAACTCTTAATCTATCTAGGTTTTCGGTTTATTCAGCCAGCCCTAATTAAGAATTTATCAAGCTTCGCATCGCTTCGCTAACACGCAGAGGCGCAGAATCTTAGAGAGTGAGCGTTTGATAGATGTTAATTTCCTAAAAGTGCGCGAACTTCGTTATCTGTGGTTTGGCTAAAATCGTCGTACCATAAACCAATTGCAGACATGACTTCTGGACATTGCAAACAAACTACATCATCCACTTCTAAACGCAATTCTTCACAAGTATTTAGGGGTGCAACTGGAACAGCCACAATAATTTTTGTCGGCTGTTGTTGGTGGATAATAGTGAGGGCAACCCGCATGGTTGCACCAGTAGCAATCCCATCATCTATGACAATAACCGTTTTATTTTTCAGATTAATTGCTGGTTTATCACCGCGATAAACCTGATTCCGGCGCTTTAATTCTCGCAATTCCTGGTTAACAACTTGGGTAATTTTTTCTTGATCTATTCCCAAGGAATCAATTATATCTCGGTTGAAAACAATAATATTTTCCGAAGCAATTGCCCCCATAGCCAGTTCTTTGTGTCCAGGTACACCGAGTTTTCTGACTATGCACACATCCATGGCCGCATTCAAAATTTTAGCAACTTCAAAGGCTACAGGGACACCACCACGAGGCAAAGCTAGTACCAAGACATCCTCAAGGTTACTATATGCTTGTAAATGTTGAGCTAACATTTGACCAGCTTGAATGCGGTTAGAGAATTTTTTGCTCATGAGACTTTCACTATTTTCTTGAAAGCAATTTCAACTTGTGCATACTCATTAACCAACTGTGACACCAATTCTACAACCCCTTCTAGATTGCCACTCTTCCCTTTTGATTCTAACTCTAAACAAAGCTGATGGAGATTCATCGCTCCCAAAGAGGCACTGCTAGACTTTAAGTTGTGGGCTTTTTTGTCGAGGGTATCAGCGTCTTCATTGGTGACAGCTATTTGAATCGCAGCGACAATTTTCGGAGATTCCACTAGATAACAGTTGATTATTTTCACCAAAACTTCCTGATCACCTTCTAGCATATCCAGTAAGGATTCTAAAACCTGAGTATCTATTGAAGACATTGTAAACTTTAATATTTTGATTTTATATTGTGGCAATTGCCATTAAACATGAGTTTTTTCTGTTCCCTCTGAATGATAAATAACGTAGCGATTGCGTCCTGTTTCTTTTGCCCGATAAAGAGCTTCATCTGCCTTAGCAATGAGAAATTTTGCAGAACCGCTGGCTTGAGGAATAATAGTCGCAATCCCCAGACTCAGGGTCAGGTATGAACTAATTTGAGAACTTTTATGAATCAAACCCTTACTGCGGATAGATGAGAGAATTATTTCTGCAATACAAATTGCCCCAGCTATATCTGTATGCGGTAAAACTAAAGCAAATTCTTCACCACCATAACGAGCGGCTAAATCTCCGGGACGTTGGGCTACTTGATAGAGAATTTGAGCAACTTCTTTTAAACATTCATCTCCAGATTGATGTCCATAAGTATCATTATAATTCTTGAAAAAGTCTATATCACAAAGAATCAAAGATAAAGGCACTTTTTCTCTTTCTAAGCGTTTCCATTCTCGCTCTAAAACTTCATCAAAGGAGCGACGATTAGGAATTTGAGTCAAACCATCTATACTTGCTAGTTGTTGTAATTTCTGGTTAGCTGCTTCTAATTGTTGATATAGTTCTGCTTGCTGAATAGCCATGACTAATGGATTTGTTAGTTGTGTTAGCAAATCAATATCCGATTTAGCCCATCTGCGTGGTTGAGAACATTCATAAACTACCAATAATCCCCAAATACTGTTTTCCTGTTGAATGGGGACAACTAAATTGGCTTTCGCTTGTAATTGACTCAGTAAATCAATATGACATTGGGAAAGCCCAGCATTATCAATATCTTCGATCACATAAATATTACTTTGCCGATAGTCGTAACCACATTGATCAGAAAAGTAAGTATCTTGAAATACTCTTCCTAACATAGAATCCCATTCAGCGGCTACAGATTCAACTATGACATATCCACTCCCATCTGGATGAAACCGATAGACAATGACACGATCAGTTTTTAATAATTTACGGACTTCGATAGCAGTTGTACTCAGAATTAGTTCTAAGTTTAAAGATGTGCGGATTTTTTGGGTAATTTTAGCGATTAGCTGCTCTTGTTCAATCTTATACTGTAATTCTTTCATAGTCCAGTGCATTTGGAGCAAGCGGCGGACTCTTTGTCTTAAAACTGCCCAGTGAATCGGTTTAGTAATATAGTCAGCAGCACCAACAGAAAATGCTTTATCTACGGAATCTTGGTCATTTAGTCCTGTAATCATTAATACAGGAATGTTAGGATCAAATGTGTGTAGCTGATCGCAGCAAGTAAAACCATCCATTACTGGCATTATTGCATCTAGAAGCACGATATCTGGCTGTAAAGTCATGACAATATTTAGGGCAATTTTGCCATTACCTGCTACGATCACTTGATATCCCTCTTTTTCCATCGCATAACGTAATTGCATTTGTATAACTAAGTCATCATCTACAATTAATACTAATGTGTTGTTTATGTGAATAGAGGAAGTCACTATCTATAATTTCCTTGCTGAACTTGAACTGAAACTATACACACATTATGACTTGAGTTGAGTAGCCCCAGAATCAAAATAGACATAATACTCAATCCAATTGGCAATGATCTTAGCCGAAACATGGTCAAAATCAGTAATGGGACAGAATTAATTATACAACTGATTTTTCTGTTCCCTCTTCCCTTTTTTTTGTAAATATAATCAATTTTACCAAAATGGAAACCATCACATTAGGAAAAAATGGTCTAGCTGTTCCCCCTCTTTGTATCGGTACATGGGCTTGGGGTGATAAAGTATTTTGGAATTATGGCAACGGCTATGGTGAAGAACAGTTACAAGCGGCTTTTAATGCAGCTTTAGATGCTGGTATCACCTTCTTTGATACAGCAGAAGTTTACAGTTTAGGACTTTCGGAACAGTTTTTAGGAAAGTTCATGAAACAAAGCTCCCAAAAGGTACAAATTGCCACGAAGTTTGGCCCTTTACCTTGGCGTTGGGATGGTAAATCTGTATCTGACGCTTTAACGGCTAGTCTCCAACGTCTCCAAGTTGAGAAAATTGAATTATACCAAGTTCATTGGCCTTTTGCTTTCTTTTTGACTCAAGAAACTCTCATGAATACCCTCGCAGATGAAGTGAAACGGGGGAGAATCGGCGCAGTAGGTGTGAGTAACTATTCAGCAGCCCAAATGCGAGAAGCACACCAGATATTAGCCGATAGGGGCATACCTTTGGCTGTAAATCAAGTGCGTTATTCTCTACTAACGCGCCAAATAGAAGGTAAAGGTATTTCCCAAACAGCCCGTGATTTAGGTGTAACTATTTTAGCTTATAGTCCCCTAGCCCAAGGATTGCTCACAGGTAAGTATACGCCCTCTTATAAGCCTCAAGGTGCAAGAAGCATAGATCCGCGATTTAGTCAAGATGGTTTAAATCAAATCGCCCCTGTTTTATCTCTATTACGAGAAATTGGTGAAAAATACGATCGCACTCCTGCCCAAGTATCCTTAAATTGGTTAATAGCCCAAGGTAATGTCATTCCCATTGCTGGAGTCAAAACCGCTGAACAAGTTAAACAAAATGCAGGGGCTTTAGGGTGGAAAATGACTCAAGATGAAATTGCTGAATTAGAGAAAATCACTCGTCCTTGGTTACATTAAGGTAAGCTCATATCCTGCACATTCAAAGCGTATAATTTAAACCGTTCTAAATCTGCTTGAATTGTGGACTCCACCACCTTTCCTAAAAACAAATTATCCATAAGTTTACCAATCAAGCCAGGAATAGCATAGGAAACCGTCATTTTCACAATACTAAGATCATGACGATCATAAAAGCGAATTGCTCCTTGATTTGGTAAACCATCAACCGATTCCCATTGAATAATTTGATAAGGAATTATTTTGGTAATTCGAGATTTCCACGTAAAATCTAACCCTCCTGTACTCAGTTTCCATAGAGAAATTTCCGGGTTATCTTCAGTAATTTTGACTGAATCAATCCATTTCATCCATTTAGGCATTTGCTCTAAATCAGACCACAATCCCCATGCTAATTCTATGGGAACTTCAACTTCTACCTGGACACTATGTTCTAACCATTCACTCATAGGATTTTAGATTTTAGATTGATTATTTATTGAGTATTCTTCCCAATCCCCAATCCCCAATACAAATCAGTTAAGCATTTTTTTCTTCTCTCTGTGTCCTCTGTGCCTCTGTGGTTAGTTAAAAAAAGAATTTTAGGGCTTACTAAACCGTATTTATAGAGCCAGTCCCTACTTCTTCAAACTTTCGAGAATTACCTTAGCCGCACGTTTTCCAGAAACCGTTGCCCCTTCCATGCTGTCAATATAATCTTGTTGAGTATAACTCCCAGCTAGGAAAAAGTTAGGAATAGGTGTTTTTTGATCGGGACGGTACGCATCCATTCCTGGTGCTTCTCTATACAAAGATTGAGCCAATTTAACCACACTGTACCAAGTCATGTTTAAATCTCTTGACGAAGGGAACAGTTCATGCACTTGTTTAAGGACGTGGTGAGCAATTTCTTCATTATTTTGCTTAATAAAAGGATCACCCGGTGTCAATACCAGTTGCAACAATGAACCCTCCCCAGGACGATAATAATCTGCGGGACTAGTTAAAGCCAAATCCGCAAAACAGGAAAAATCAGCATCAGCGGTATACAACAAATTATCTATCCCAGTCGCATGATTTAGCTGTTTGCGTTTTTCCTCATCTCCCAGTTCTGTCACCCAACCATCAAAGCGTAGCTGCACTGTAGCGACTGGAACAGCATCTAACTTATAAATGTTATCAAATTCTGGCCATTTCCGCCAAGGTTGGGGTAAAACTCGCTGAATCCCTGGAACATCACAAGCACAAAGATAAGCGTCAGCGGTAATTACTGCTTCTGTGTCACCTTGGGCAACTAATATACCAGTAACGTGAGTTTCGTCGCCAGACTCAGCAAACTGAATTTCTCGGACTTGACGACGGGTGTATATTTTTGTGCCTCTTTCTTCCAAGTATTTAACAATAGGTTTGTGTAAATATTCGTGAGGTGAACCTTCCAGCATTCGCAGAATTGAAGCTTCTGTTCTGACTGCAAAAAACTGGAAAATTGTCAACATACATCGGGCGGAAATATGATCACAATCTATAAATCCCAGGGCGTAAGCAATAGGATTCCAGAGACGTTTAATGCTACCTTTACTACCACCGTGACTATAGAACCAGTCAGAAAAACTGATTTTATCTAATTTGCGAATAGTTTTCATTGCCCCATCAAAGTCTACCAAACCTTGAACTATGGGGCTAGTACCCAGAGCGATCGCATTTTGGAATTTATCCCGTAATGAAAGTTGGGAAGTAGTAAAAAACGCCTTTAATCCGTTAAAAGGCGCACCAGTAAAAAAGCGAAAATCTAACGCCCCAGTTTGTCCACCTTTATTGATAAAAGTATGACTATGTTCTTTGAGGCGTAAATTATCCCCAGCCCCCACTTTCTCCATCAATGCAAACAGATTGTAGTAGCAGCCGAAAAAGACGTGCAGCCCCATTTCAATATGATTGCCGTCACCATCTACCCAACTGCTGACTTTACCACCCACAAACGGACGAGACTCGAAAATTTCTACCTCACAGCCCGCATCTACTAAATCTACAGCAGTTGCTAACCCAGCTAATCCCGCACCCACAATTGCAACGCGCATTCCCTCGTTCCTTGTTCAGTTTCTTTACAAATTGTAACTGAATTGGTGACTGGTTAGTTGTCAGTAGGGGCGAAGCATTTGGAAGATAAATTATCGGTCATTGCCAAAAATAGTTCTCCAAATGCTTCGCCCGTACAGTTGTCAGTTGTCAGTTGCAAAAGAATATTTCTCTCCCCCTGCCTCCCCTGCCTCCCCTGCCTCCCCTGCTCCCCCTACTCCCCTACTTCCCCTACTCCCCTACTTCCCCTGCTCCCCCGACTCCCCTACTTCCCCTGCCCCCTGCCCCCTGC
This sequence comes from Dolichospermum sp. UHCC 0406, assembly GCF_009712025.1. NCBI lineage: Bacteria > Bacillati > Cyanobacteriota > Cyanophyceae > Nostocales > Aphanizomenonaceae > Dolichospermum > Dolichospermum sp. UHCC 0406. Next base: position 84,013 of record NZ_VILA01000004.1, on the reverse strand, counting down.
TTCCCTGCCCTCTATCACCCTCCGGCCACTTCTTCCCCCTGGGGTAAACTTCTAATCAGTTCCCGAATTACATCTGTTGCTGGTCTACCTGTCTGTTGACAATATTTTTCTAGTTTCTCTGCTTCTTGTGTTGCGAGATTAACTGTTATGCGTTTAACTGCCCATTTTTTATTTGTCATTATCATGCACTTTGCTGTATATTAACTTGATTTAGAAAGTTCGGTCACTCAAAACAAAAATGATACTATGAAAGTTAGTCGGAATTAACAAGGTAACAAAAACACTAATCTTATTTAAAATTTTCAGTTTGTCAACTACCTACCAAAATTTTTTTTGCGATGATTTTGCTTGAATACGGGAAATTTCTGGAGATTTGCACCATGAGTGTATTTTATACCAATTTAAGATGAAGCTGTATTGAATCAGATTTCTAGAATTATTGACCGCGGATAAAGACGGATGAATTCATGGATTTTATGATTCTGTGCAGCCTCTCATCAAGTTGGTATTAGATATCCTGTAATTTAATTCATAAATTTTAGGTATATCTATTTTTTTAGTCAAGTGTTTCTAAGTTTAATTCTTCCGAGGAAAGTACATTAGCTTCTAATAGAGCCATCATATCTCGTAATTGAGGATTACCACGAGCAGTCCCGGTCAATCCTTTGGCAATAATTAAACCGCAATGGCCTTTGGTATTTTTACACCGCTGATGCCATTTTTTCTTAGCTTCTATGTGAACTGGATCATCATCTAAAAATTGCCCAAACAAAAATAATTCATTATTATGTGTTTGCAATAAACCTAAGTCATAGAGATCATCATCCACAGGATCGGTTACCGTATGAAAACAGATGGCGTTTAATCCTCCAGCAGCTTGAATATTTTCAATAATTCCTTTAGCTTTAGGGCGAGAGGTTTGAATGACAATTACAGGTAAACCGTCCCCTTTTAGTTCAAATTCCCCTGCTGCTTGGTAATTAGGCGCTTGACGCAGGTAATTTAATGTTTCCCAGGGTAATACTCCCAAACTCATGAAAGCATCTTCAGGGATTAAGTCGTCTCTGAGGGCTTCAAAGATGGAATCATCTTCATCTTCATCATCTTCGTCATCTAAATCAAAACCAGCCATTTCTTCTAATTCTGCTGTCAATTCTGGCATAGTAGAAACGGTGACAGTTAAAGATTTACGCCTTTTGTCGGTTTCTGGTAGGGAAATTCGATAACGTTGACTCAGGGTAAGAAAATCTTCGTCGTATAATTGCCGATGGTGGTCATGCAGAAACCGCAATAAACTTTCTACAGCAACAAAAGTTAGTAGTGCTTCTTCTTCATACAAAACGGAACGTAATCCTTCTAGGGGATGAATATTTCCGAAGGTAGGTTCAATTTCTGAAAGTGGCATTTGTGCCAAATTTCCTAGATCATCATCTTCGTTTTCGTGCAAGGAATCAAAGGTGAGAAATAAACAATCTTGTTTGAGGAAGGCTTCTTCTAAATCTTGCTGAAGTTCATCTTCATCAGCTAAAACAGCAGCCCGAAACCGCTTGAGGGAATCTTCCGAACGATAAAACAAAATTCCATATTCAATTCCTAGCATTCCCATGACTGAGGCATAGAGTTTCTCTACATCCCATTGATTAATCTCTATGGATAAAATTTGCTGTTCTTCTAAAAATCTCCAAGGGGCAGATTGCCAAACTTCTAAGGCTTTATCATGGAGGAGTTGGGCGTATTTGGGTGGTAAATCGGGAATTTGGCTATCAATGACTTCGGCAAAAGAACGAAATAGTTCGTCAATTATGGGTAATTCTGGTACGTAGTCAATGGCAATATCTAAGTCTTGCAAGACTCCGCGCAGGTAAAATTGAATTTCCCGGTCGCGGACAACTATTCTTTGCGGTCTACCGGGTTTGGCTGGACTTTGGGGATGTTCTATTGCCTGCATGAGGGTACGCACAATGGCTTCTGGTCCCAGGGCGGGATCTACCATGTCCATGCTTCTCACAATGCCTTCTGAGGCATCTACCCAAAGAATACAATCTCCTTTGGCATCTGGGTCTGTAAAGGGGGTGTGTGGTGATGACAATGGACGGCGATCGCCCTCCCATACAGAAGGAATCTGGGGTAATTTCTGCAACCGACGACTGGTAGAGCGATTAAAACTTGTCATAGAGTAAGTGAATCAAAACAAAGCGATTGAAAATTAGAGTTTTGGGAATGGTTAATCTTTCAACACACCGAACCCCTCAATTCTAGAATAAAAATCTGAGGTTGCTAATAAACACAGCAACAGTTGACACAAACAGGGATTATTCTAAAATTTTCTCCTATCTTTCCATCTTCCCATCTTCTTATGCTTTTTTGCCGTCGGAATGTCGCTAAAATGAATACAAAAACATTCATAGCAGCCCAGAGGTACGAGAATGCCTGATGGGGTATTGATAAAACTAGTTCAGGAGTTAAGAATTTATGACACAAGCAACTCAAACTCAACAACGGGGAATTCTATTATCTGAATCTGCATTGCGTCAGGTTAAGTCTCTTCAAGATAAGCAAGGGCAAGATCTATGCTTACGGGTGGGAGTTAGACAAGGTGGTTGTTCGGGAATGTCTTATATGATGGATTTTGAGGATGTCAGCAAGATTAACCCTGATGATGAGGTTTTTGATTATGATGGCTTCAAAATTATCAGCGATCGCAAAAGTCTACTTTATCTTTACGGCTTAATGCTCGATTATAGTGATGCCATGATTGGTGGTGGTTTCCAATTTACTAACCCCAATGCTGCCCAAACTTGTGGTTGCGGTAAGTCTTTCGGCGTTTGACACTCCCCGGTCTAAAGACATTGACACCTAAAATTTTTTGGAATTTTCAGGTATCAATTCCGAGGTTTTCAGCATATTTTTTGATAAGTTAGGAGTCAGAAGTCAGAAGTCAATTAACAACTGACAACTGACCACTGACTAAGAACAACTGACAACTGACCACTGACTAAGAACAAATGACTAATACAATTGATTCCGTTGATTCCCTATTTGATAAAGGTTTAGAACGCTACAAGGCTGGAGAATCTGTAGAGTCACTGATTCCTGTATTTAAAGAGGTATGCGATCGCTCTCCTAAAGCCAGTTCAGCCTGGGTTTGTCTCGCTTGGTTATATCTTCTTGATAATAAAGGTAAATTGGCTTTCAACGCTGCTAATAAAGCTGTGAAACTCAATCCCCAAGATCCGCAAGGAAGAATTAATCTGGCTTTAGCTATGTTAGAAACAGGTCAAAAAGGTTTACGGGAACACATTGATTTTGCACAACAATTGATATTTGTCAATGAAGAATGGCAGGAAGAAGTTAAAAATAGCATTGAAGATGGTTTAACCAGAAAACCTGATTGGAAAAACTTAGCCAAAGTCAAAAAATGGTTATTTGAAAAATAGGGAACAGGGAACAGGGAGAAGATACTTCCAATTAACAACTAACAACTGTACGGGCGAAGCATTTGGAGAACTATTTTTGGCAATGACCGATAATTTATCTTCCAAATGCTTCGCCCCTACTAACAACTAACAACTGTACGGGCGAAGCATTTGGAGAACTATTTTTGGCAATGACCGATAATTTATCTTCCAAATGCTTCGCCCCTACTGACAACTAACAACTGTACGGGCGAAGCATTTGGAGAACTATTTTTGGCAATGACCGATAATTTATCTTCCAAATGCTTCGCCCCTACTGACAACTGACAACTGACCAATCAAAATGAAAGACAAATTATTAAACTGGCTCAACTTAATCTTAGTCGCTGATGTTTTTTTAGTGATTTTAGGTTTTGCGTGGCTTGTTATAGCCGTGATTGGTGATGCTTCGGGAATCAATTTAGGTTTAGATTTGTGGCACAAACTCTGGATGCCAGTATTTAATCCTGCTATTGGTATATTGATGGGTGGTGCGCTATTTAGTGGCATTATTAGTTGGGTATCTAAGAAACTGACCAAAAATGAGTTGTCTTGAATTTTACTCATTTTCAAATAGCTGGATTAATCGGCTGAAAGGGTTTAGCAATGCTCATTGGTGTCAACTTAACGTAAAACCCATAGCCCGACTGGGAATGATAGCGCAGCGTGGCGTAAGCCATATTCCCAGTCTAATAGCGCAAGTCATCTTTAGATGACTGAATACTAGGAAAATGTATTAGTCCGTTTTAACGGACTTGATCTATTAGACAGGGAATTTATTCCCTGGTGGGTGTGGAACCCAAACAAATAAGCCACTTGTACTGAGCTTGCGATGCCCTGAGCCTGTCGAAGGGTCGAAGTATCTGTAGCCTAAGTTGACACAAGTAAGCATTGCTAAACCCCTACAAATAATCCACAACAAATGGAAAGCCCAGAGATAACAATTAATTTGATTGATAATCTTGACAACCAATTGCTTCTTCTGTATTCGCAATGTATGGATTTACTGTACATTTAAGACGATAATTATTAGTAAAAAATTGGCAATTAGGACAGGGGATTTTGTGCATTTCTTGAGCAATTTTAACAGTCTCTTTTGTTGCTGTCCATAAATTCAAAAATACCAAAACCATCACAGTCCAAGATGTGATAAAGCAAATCGGAATCAAGAATGCTTTTATTCCCTGAATTAGAAAAGATATAAAATTCAACATGGCAATTTATAAAATAAGTGAGGAGTTAGAAATTAATATAACTCCTAACTCCTCATTGCTCACGTCTAGCTGAAGATATATTCAATTAAACGCCAGCGTGACCTAATGCAATACCTGTTACCAACATTCCCAAAACCAAAAACGGTTGGGCACTGGCTTGATATTTGACATCATTGGCTATGGGATCACGGAGAAAATACATATCTTGGAAAGTGATTTGGGGAATGATTAATAAGACGAGAATTGCTGCATATAAATTCTCGTGAATACTCACCAAATAACCTGCCACCAAACCTTGAAATAAATCAATCATGACTACACAAATCAAAGCCGCAGTTTGGATGCCAAACATAACTGGTAATGATTGTAGTCCTAATTGGCGATCGCCTTCCACACTCTTAAAATCATTGACAATGGCAATACCCAAACCAGCCAAACTGTAGAATAGAGTCAGAATCACAATTTTCCAATTCAATTCTCCAAATAAAGCATGACCAGCCCACCAAGGTAAAGCAATGTAACTTGCACCCAAAGCATAATTTCCTAACCAACCATTTTGTTTTAATTTCAATGGTGGTGCAGAATAGATATAGGCGATAAAAGTCCCAAAAACGGACAACATTAAAACAGTAGGAAATTGATGACCTGCCCATAAATCTAAGGTATAAGCCACCCCACATCCTAATAATAGTAAAAGCACGAATTGGCTAATTACTTGCTTTTCAGAAATTCTCCCCGAAGGTATGGGACGGTAAGGCTCATTAATCGCGTCAATTTCTCGGTCATAATAATCATTGATGGTTTGGGTATAACCTGTCAACAAAGGACCAGAAAGCAACATACAAAGGGCAGACTTCAAAACATTTTCTAAAGTCCAAGTGTAGTTACCAGAAGAAGCCGCACCGCAGACCACACCCCAAATTAGGGGAATCCAGGTAATCGGTTTCATCAATTGCAAGCGAATTTTCCAAATGGAAGTTTCCCCAGCACTTGCACCTTTCATTCCCAGCAATTGCCGAGTTTTCGCATTACGGTCTTCTGCAATTGTGACTTCTGGATTTGTTGATTCTATAGCCTCATTCGGCTGAGAATTTGGGTCAATGGGAGTTGATTCAGACATAAGGGGTAATGGTAATTGGTAATAGGTGATTGGTAATAGGTAATGGGTAATTGGTAATTATTGCCCAGTCACCAATCCCCAGTCCCCAATCCCTAAAAAGAAATTATCAAATAACTATTTTGAAACTTTGCACCAGTTACAGGTTTACCACTTAAAGCCGGGGGGAGGAAGATATTACGTCTTTGATCTCCGGCTTCTACTGTGACTTCTGGTCCCTGTTGAGTAAGTTTTACCTGTTTTTTGTCGAAACCAGGTAAAAATAAGCGGACTTGGCGATTATGTACGTCAATTTCAATTGGTTGGTTAGCTTGTAATGCTTGCTCAACAAAGTTGGGTAAAGCATCTATCAGAGGTTGCCATTCCCCCTGGGAGACATCAGGAACTATGCTCACAGGTAGAGGTGCAAATTCCTGGGATAAGTTAGTATTTTCTCCATCAGCAACTAAGATTGCTCCACCAACAGTTAAACCAATTTGTTGGGCGCTTCCCCACAGATAGCGGGAATTTGCCACATCAATGGGTTCTGATGTTGTCACCAAAAAAGCGGCAACTCGCTGGGGATTAGCTAAAGCAGCTTTACCTTGTTCGAGAAAATTATTAACTTGGTTAGTGGGTTGAGAAAAATTATCAGCAGTCCAATTAATATTAAAAAGACTGCTAATTAAAGGTTGAATTAGGGGAGATTCGGTAATTGTTTTCCCTAAATCGGAATTTACGAACAATTGCCTAAATCGTCTCATATACCAACTTAAAGATTCTGGCATTCCCAACATTCGCAAGCTGGCAGCATCGCCTGTGCCATCATAGATAATCGCGTCATATTTGCCACTGGCATCATATTCACGAATCGCATTGAGAGCAAGGGCGTTGTCCATACCTGGTAATACCACCAGTTCCTGCCCATAAACCTCTTTCAAAATCGGTGTGCGGAGGTATTGAGCCTCCAATTTTTTCACTTCGTCCCAGTTGCGTTCTAGCAGTACAGATGCTTGAAACTGTACTGCTTGTAGATTAGGAGAGATTTCCTGGGGGTCAGGAGTCAGAGTAGTATTGAGTAGAATTGGCAATGTTGGATCTGCTAGTCCTGCTAGAAGTACCCTTTTGCCTTGTGTTGCCAAACTAATGGCTGCGGCGATCGCTATCTTACTGCGAGCGATGCCGTTTTTGCCCAAAAATGTCAGTATCAAGGCCATTACTCAATTTCCAATTTTGCCGATCTTTTCAATAACAACTTAGCACTTAACCAATCTTCTTAGCCTCTACTGTAAGTTGTTTTGACTAGGCTGGTTTGATTTCATCTTCAAAAAACCAGGTGGAGAAGTTGTCATCAAACTTAACTACCACACCGATTCCCGCCCCGTCAGTGACTTTGTAGCCAGAGATCGTGCCAACTTTTCCCAGTTTTTGAGCGATAGTAGAGGATACGCGATCGCGCAAACGAATCACCTTAACTTTCTGTCCGATGTCCATGATCTAGTTACAATAAAATAATCCAAATCTCAGTGTAGCGGAATCTGTCACTTACCCACCATTAATTAACCCCCAGACTTAAATTATTCATCAGTCTGAGGGCAATTTACCAACAAGAGATGCTCCTAAATCAGTGTATTAATCGCCGAAGAAGAAGCTACACCATTTTGCGAATCATTGTTAGTTGATTGCTGTGGCTGGGTTTCTTCCTGTACACCTCGCATCTTAATTAACTTAATAGCCCGGTTCACACTTTCTGGCAAAACTACCACCAGACTACCATCAGGAGCCATGTCCAAGGCTTTGTTAATAGCTGTGGTTTCATCCAAAATTGATTCAAAGCGGTAATTAGGCTTAACTTGGGTAATGCCTTGAATAATCAAATCTGAAGCTGAACCACGAGGTCTACCTCTAGTATCATCATCTTCTTTAATAATAATGTAGTCAAAGATATCTGCTGATAACTTACCTAGAGTCACAAAATCTTCATCACGGCGATCGCCCGGACCACCAATCACACCAATGCGCTGTCCCGTTGTCCAATTCCGAACAAATGACCCCAAAGCCTCATAACTAGCCGCATTGTGGGCATAATCTACCAAAGCATGGTGTTTACCCAAATTAAACAAATTCATCCGTCCTGGGGTCTGACTCACAGAAGCACGGAAGCCTCTTAAACCAGCCCGAATTTGCTCAATGGTGACATCTTGAACAAAAGCCGCCAAACTAGCAGCTAAAGCATTAGCAATCATAAATGGCGCTCTTGCACCCATTGTCAAAGGAATATTTTCTGCTCTTTCGATGCGGTGCGTCCAATCACCTTTGACAATAGACAGATAACCATGTTCATAGACTGCGGCCACTCCACCCTGTTGAATATGTTTCCGTACCAGATCCGAGTCTGGATTCATGGTAAAGTAGGCAATATTTGCCTTAGTCTTTTCTGCCATCGCTGCAACCCGGTGATCATCGGCATTGAGTACCGCATAACCATCAGGAAAAACAGCCTCAGCAACTACACTTTTGAGATGGGCTAATTGTTCAATAGTATCTATATCGCCGATGCCCAGATGGTCAGCAGACACATTTAATACCACACCTACATTAGCATTTTCAAAACCCAACCCAGAGCGGAGAATCCCACCGCGAGCCGATTCCAATACCGCTACTTCTACGGTTGGATCTTGAAGGATAACATGGGCGCTTTGAGGACCTGTATTATCTCCTGATTCTACTAAGAAATCACCGATATAAGTACCGTCTGTAGTTGTGTAGCCTACTACTTTACCAGTTTGCTTATAGATATGTGCTAACAGGCGGGTAGTGGTGGTTTTACCATTTGTGCCTGTGACAGAGAGCAGAGGAATCCGTCCAGATTGTTCATTGGGGAACAGCATATCCATGACCGCACCAGCGACATTGCGGGGGATACCAATGCTGGGGGCGACGTGCATTCGGAAACCAGGGGCGGCATTGACTTCGACAATTACCGCATCTACTTCTCGGAGCGGACGGCTAATATCGGAAGTGACAATATCTATCCCAGCTACATCTAAACCGATGATTCTCACTACCCGTTGTGCTAACCATATATTTTCCGGGTGAATTTCGTCTGTGCGATCTACAGCACTACCACCTGTACTCAAGTTGGCTGTAGCCCGCAGATAACACATTGCTCCCTGGGGTGGCACACTATTGATGGTGTAGCCTTGTCTATCTAGGAGTTGATAGCTGGTACGGTCTAGTTCAATCTTAGTTAAGACATTATCATGACCTTCACCGCGATTGGGATCTTGGTTTGTTTCTTCAATTAGCTCTGTAATCGTAGATTTGCCATTACCCACGACATGGGCGGGGATTCTCTCCGCTACAGCAACTACCTTGCCATTAACTACCAATACCCGATGATCTCGTCCTACATAATATCTTTCCACAATCACTGAACGAGAAACCTGTCTAGCCATTTCATAAGCGGCTTCTGCGTCTTCCCAATTACGGATATCAATGGTAATACCCCGGCCATGATTACCATCTGAAGGTTTAATCACGATGGGATAACCACCAACATATTCAACGGCTTCCTCTAAATCATCAAAGAAATTGATAACTGTCCCTCTAGGAACTGGAACACCGTTGGCATCGAGAATCCGTTTAGTAGCTTCTTTATCACCAGCTAGTTCGACACCAAGAATGCCTGTGTTATTGGTCATTGTGGCCTGAATCCGTTTTTGATGGATACCATAGCCCAATTGAATTAAGAATCTAGCTGGTAAAGGCATCCAAGGAATACCTTTTTTCTCCGCTTCTTTGATAATAGCTTCTGTTGAAGGTCCTAGCGAAGCATCACGCCAAAAGTCTTTCAGGTCTTGAACATCTTGCTCTAGTTCGGCTTTGGGATAACGTCCCCGGTCAATAATACTTTGACATAGCCTGACTGCTGCCCGTGCTGCATAGCGACCCGCCTCTTCATTTAGGTACTCAATCACTACCTGATAAATTCCAGGTGTGACAGTTTCACGGGTGCGACCGAAACCTACGTGCATTCCCGCTAATTCCTGGAGTTCCAAGGCTACGTGTTCCACTATATGACCCATCATGGTGCCTTCTCGCACCCGCATCAGAAAACCACCCCGACAGCCAGGGGAGCAGTAGTGACCCTCTAGGCTGGGGAGAGCCTCTACTAATCCTTCATAAAAGCCAGGGATTTCATTAGAGGGCGTTTCGGCAAGATTTTCTAAATCTAGGCGCATGACGATCAGCTTGTGCCGTCGAATGCTCCAGTAATTTGGGCCGCGTAAGGTCTGGATCTTGAGGATTCTCATGGGAATAGGTAGATGGAGATTCGGAACCAAAATTCTAGTTTCTTACTGGAATTGACCGCTAAACTGTTCATGTCAAACAGTTTTTTATGGTTAGATAGTATTTATCTAAAATCTGGAGACAGAAAGAAATCAGAGCGCGGTCAAATCATTGTCATCTGAGATACTCTATACCGTCAGCTAGAGATGCGATGCACAGCAGGTAAAACAGTACGTTGGTAAAGATGGAAGCGATCTCCGTAACTGAGGATATGTAGTCTTAAATTATGTAAAGTCAAGGGTTCGTTAGCACTAACATTGGGTTCATTGGTGTGGGTAAGTTCTGTAGGATCAACAATGGTGACACTGCCTTTGCCCATAACTTGTAACCAACCATCTCGTTCAAACACAGCACAGGTGTCTTCGTCAATACCAATGCCCAGTCTATCAGGGTGAGCGGCGATCGCACTAACTAATCTCCCCATGCGATTCCGGTTATGGAAATGTTGGTCAACGACAACTTCAGGAATGAATCCTAAGCCTGTTGCCATATCCACTAGAGAACGATTGGGGGTTTCACCACTGCCACCACCTGCGATCATGTGATGTCCCATGACGGCTGCTCCAGCACTTGTTCCTGCTAAAGTCAGTTGTCCGGCTCTCACCCGCTGGCGGATAATTTCCATTGCTGGTGTGTCGGAGAGGACTCCACAAAGACGCAGTTGGTCTCCTCCTGTCAAGAAGACACCACTACAGGCTTCGAGGGATGCTTTAATCTCCGGATTTTCGCATTGTTCCCGTTCCCGAATGTCTAAAATTTCAACCTTCTCCGCACCCATTTCTTCAAAAATGCGAACGTACCTACCAGCAATAATGGCAGGCTCACGGGAGGCTGATGGAATTATTGTAATATACGCCTTGTTACCACCAGCACGAACAAAAAAAGTTCTCAGAATTTCTCGTCCATGAACTTTATCTTCTGCGCCTCCGATAACTAGTACGGCGGTTTTAGTAGCTTGGGGTGTCCTCATTTCCAGCGATTTAACTTCTAACTGCGGCATTGTGTTTCTGCTTGAGGGAGTCAACAACTTCAGGTTAATTCAACAAGGGTTGCTACTTGTTAATTTTCGCCTTTTGCTTTAATGAGAGGACACTGCTTGACGCACACGATGCCTCAATTTTCTCATGTCCGTCATTCTCATGGCCAGCATCTTGTTTTTTACCTATCTACTTTTCCAGCCGGGAATTATAGTGCTAAATTAACTATAATTCCCTTCTGGATTTAGGTTTTAGTCGGCCTTGACACTCTTACTTCTGAGCTTGGCTAGATGCATCCCGGAAGTTGTTAACTTTGGTGGGATTATTAATTTAAATTTAGTAGTGACAATATTTAAACATAAATCAAGTAACTAGAAAAACTTTTGATCTCACTTGGAAACAGGAAACAGGAAACAGGAAACAGGGAACAGGGAACAGGGAACAGGGAACAGGGAACAGGGAACAGGGAATAGGGAACAGGGAACAGGAGAGAACTTCCTTCTTTATTCTTTCTTCTCTTTCTCCTGACTCCTGACTCCTGAACTCCTGACTCCTGACTCCTGAC
>NZ_VILA01000004.1:71469-72290 GCF_009712025.1 Dolichospermum sp. UHCC 0406 | reverse complement strand
CTCCTGACTCCTGACTCCTGACTCCTGACTCCTGAACTCCTGACTCCTGACTCATGTGCTACGTTATCAGTTATTCTATTGGCTAGGTATCTACCCTTAATATTAGTTCTATCGAATACGAATTACTGTGCGTTTTGATATAGTTACACTTTTCCCTGACTGTTTCACGTCAATTCTCAATTCTGGTTTGCTGGCTAAGGCCTTAGCTAAACAGATTGCTCAAGTGCATCTAGTTAATCCCAGAGACTTTACCACGGACAAACACCACAAGGTGGATGATGAAACCTATGGTGGTGGTGTGGGAATGCTGATGAAGCCAGAACCGATTTTCGCGGCTGTGGAGTCTTTGCCGATTCTACCCCGTCGTGATGTGATTTTGATGAGTCCCCAAGGACAACCGATGAACCAGCCCTTGCTGCGGGAATTAGCCGCGAATTATGACCAATTGATTGTTATTTGTGGTCATTATGAAGGGGTAGATGACAGGGTGCTAAATTTGGTGACTCGTGAGATATCTTTGGGCGATTTTATCCTCACTGGGGGAGAAATTCCTTCTATGGCTTTGATTAATGGTGTGACGCGGTTGCTACCGGGAACTGTGGGTAAGGAGGAATCTCTCAAAAATGAAAGTTTTGAAGCGGGTTTGTTAGATTTTCCCCAGTATACTCGTCCTGCTAATTTTCGTGGTTGGAAAGTCCCAGATGTGCTACTAAGTGGTAATCATGCAGCAATAGCTCGTTGGCGTTTTCAACAACAAATTCAGCGCACTGCTTCCCGTCGTCCCGATTTGCTGAAAAAATGGCAAGAAGAGCAGGGGGAGT
>NZ_VILA01000004.1:19874-71251 GCF_009712025.1 Dolichospermum sp. UHCC 0406 | reverse complement strand
ATACACAGATTGGTGAGCGATCGCAATTTAATTTTAGGCGGTATTCACATTCCCCATGAACTCGGCTTGTTAGGACACAGTGATGCTGATGTTCTTACCCATGCCATTATGGACGCGATGTTAGGAGCATTATCTTTAGGGGATATTGGTCATTATTTTCCCCCTACAGATCCAAAATGGAAAGGGGCTGATAGTCTTGTACTATTAGATCAAGTACATCAATTAATTCGTGACCAAGGTTGGAAAATTGGCAATATTGATTCTGTCGTTGTGGCTGAACGTCCCAAATTAAAACCCCATATTTCTAAAATGCGGGATAAATTAGCCGCAGTTTTAGAAGTAGAACCAAATCAAATTGGTGTCAAAGCTACAACTAATGAAAAACTTGGACCAACGGGAAGAGAAGAAGGGATTTGTGCTTATGCTGTAGTTTTGTTGGTGGCAGAGGACAATTAAAAATATGAACTTTATTAACTTTGCAGATCAGAAACAATATCGCCCTGATATTATGTTTACTAATAAAGATGATCAAATTATTTTATTAGTGGAAATCAAAGCTAAAAAACTAACAACAAGCTCGAAAGAAAATGCTATTTCTCAATTAAATAAATATTTACAGAATATCAGACTAGATATTTTGTTTGCTATGTTAGTTGATTTAGAAAAAATTAATATTTTTGCAGTTACAGATGATAAAAATATCCAAAATACACTTTTATCATTAAAAACTAATGACATACTAAGCAACTACGATCCAGAATTTAGCGAAAAAATGATCTTTGATTTTCATTTAGAAACACTTGTTAAATCTTGGCTGAGAGATTTATCATATCATTGGCATTCAGATACACCACCAGCATATAATCAATTAGCAAAAATTGGCTTATTACCATTATTAGAAGGTGGACATATTTATATTGAAGGAAATTTAGGTGCGGATACTTTATATTGAAACTAATTTTTTAATGGCAATTGCTAAAGGAAGAGACTTAGAAGCAGAAGAGTTACTGCGTAATCTACCATCGTCACTTCGTATAGCTATACCAGCTATTTGTTATCTCGAAGCTATTAATACATACAGAATAGATAAACAAAGTCAATTGAAATTCCGAGCAGAAATGGATAAACAGATTAATGAAGCAATGCGTGATAAAACTTCTAGTCATGCAAAAAATTTTTTATCACTTTTGGAAAAAGCATCTATTGAAAATACATACCTATTAAGTGATATACAAAATCGTTTATCCAAAACTATTAATTTATTAATTGCAAATTCAGAAACTATCAATTTTAATAACACCATAATTCAAGAAATTTCTGAACAGATTTTTATAGAAACAGAATCATTGCTAATCAAGAATGATCTCATGGATAACTTAATATTACAGTGTATTCTCAGTCATGCAAATCAGCATCCTACAGACGAGAAAATATTCATAAATGGTAACACTAAAGATTTTGGTAAACCAGAAGTAGAAAATATTTTAAATAATGCTGGAATAAAATACTTTAGTAATACTAAAAACTTTTTAGGTTGGCTACAGTCTCAATAATCATAAGTCCATTTTTGGTAATAAATTATGACATTAACAGAAAAATTATTCAATCTTACGAAACGCTTTTTCTTATTAATCACAATTATTGCTTTTACAGCAACAACAATTACCGCTTGTAACCCAATTCAATTAAAAACCAATGCGGCTCAAGTTTCGCAATTAGTCAGAAGTATTCTGAATGATCCAAAAACATTTAATGCGGCACTTGGTTCTGAATCACCAAATATTTTTGATCTTACTTATGAAGGATTATTAACGCAAAATCCTATTAACGGTAAAATAGAAGGAGCATTAGCTCAATCATGGGAAATATCACCTGATAAAACCAAAATTGCCTTTACCATGCGTGAGGGTTTAAAATGGTCAGACGGACAACCATTAACAGTTGATGATGTCGTATTTACCTACAATGATATTTATTTAAATGAAAAAATTCCCACAGATACTAGAGATGTTTTGAGAATTGGTAAAGATCGCAAATTACCAACTGTGAAAAAAATAGATAATAAAAGAGTAGAATTTAGTGTACCTGAACCATTTAGACCTTTTTTGCTAAATACAAGGGCATCTATTTTACCTGCTCATATTTTAGAAAAATCAGTGAAAACAAAAGATAAAGATAGTAAACTGGAATTTTTGAGTAAATGGAGTGTTGATACTCCCCCAGAAGAAATTATTGTTAATGGACCTTATAAAATTGAAAGATATGATACAAGTCAACGGATAATTTTTCGCCGTAATCCCTATTATTGGCGTAAAGATGCTCAAGGTAAATCACAACCTTATATTGAACGGATAATTTGGCAAATTGTGGAATCAACAGATGCTTCTTTACTCCAATTTCGTTCCGGTGATTTAGATTCTATTAGTGTTTCCCCTGATTATTTTTCGCTGTTAAAAGTTCAGGAAAAACAAGGAAATTTTACAATATATAATGGTGGTCAAAGTTCTAGCACTTTATTTCTTTCTTTCAACTTAAATAAAGGGAAAAGAAATAATAAACCATTAGTTGATCCTATTAAATCTCAATGGTTTAATAATGTCCAATTTCGCCAAGCGGTAGCTTATGCTATTGATAGACAAACCATGTTAAATAATACTTTTCGTGGTTTGGGTACTTTCCAAAATTCTTCTATTTCTGTTCTAAGTCCTTATTTTTTATCACCAGAAAAGGGACTAAAAGTTTATAAATATAATCCTGATAAAGCGAAGGAATTACTAATAAAAGCAGGATTCAAATATAATGACAAAAATCTTTTAGTGGATAATCAAGGTAACGAAGTCAGATTTAGTTTACTCACCAATGCTGGTAATAAAATTCGGGAATCAATGGGTTCGCAAATTAAACAAGATTTGAGTAAAATTGGCATTCAAGTTGATTTTACTCCCTTGGCATGGAATACTTTTATAGGTAAGATATCTAATACTTTAGATTGGGAGGCTGGTTTATTAGGTTTAATTGATGGATTAGAACCTAATGATGGTGCTAATGTTTGGTCACCTGACGGGGGATTACATATGTTTAATCAAAAACCCCAATCTGGACAAAAGCCCATAGAAGGGAGAGAAGTTGCACCTTGGGAAGTGAAAATTAATGAACTTTATATTCAGGGCGCACAGGAATTTGATGAGGTGAAAGTCAAGGAAATTTATGGGGAAAGTCAACAATTAACACAGGAGTATTTACCTTTTATTTATTTGGTAAATTCCTCTGCTATGTCAGCAATTAGAAATCGTTTTGAAGGTATCCAATTTTCTGTCCTTGGTGGTGCTTTTTGGAATATTCATGAAATTAAAGTTACGAAATAGGTAATAGTGAAGAAATTCTTACTAATTACCAATCACCAAAAACTTTCTAGGTTGGCTAGAGTCTAAATCATTCTCATATTAATATCTGGTAATAAACTATGACATTACAAAAAATACTCCATTCCACAAAACGCTTTTTCTTATTAATCACAATCATTGCTTTCACAGCAATGACAATTACCGCTTGTAACCCAACTAAATTAAAAACCAATGCGGCTCAAATACCCCAATTAGTAACGAGTATTCTCAGTGATCCAAAAACATTTAATGCTGCGCTAAGTTCCGAATCACCAAATATTTTCGGTTACACTTATGAAGGATTATTAACTCAAAATCCTATTGACGGAAAAATAGAAGGTGTGTTAGCCCAATCATGGGAAATATCACCAGATAAAACCAAAATTACCTTTACCATGCGCGAAGGTTTAAAATGGTCAGACGGACAACCATTAACAGTTGATGATGTTGTGTTTACCTATAATGATATTTATTTGAATGAAAATATCCCTACAGATACTAGAGATGTTTTAAGAGTCGGAAAAGATCGCAAATTACCAACTGTCAAAAAAATAGATAATAGAAGAGTAGAATTTAGTGTCCCTGAACCATTTAGACCTTTTTTACTAAATACAGGAGCATCTATTTTACCTGCTCATATTTTAGAAAAATCAGTTAAAACCAAAAATAAAGATGGGAAATTGGAATTTTTAAGTAAATGGGGTGTTGATACTCCTCCCCAAGAACTTATTGTTAATGGACCCTATAAACTGGAAAGATACGATACCAGTCAACGGGTAATTTTTCGCCGTAACCCCTATTATTGGCGTAAAGATGCTCAAGGTAAACCACAACCTTATATTGAACGGATAGTTTGGCAAATTGTGGAATCAACTGATACTTCTCTACTCCAATTTCGCTCTGGAGATTTAGATACTATTGGTGTTTCTCCTGATTATTTTTCTTTGTTAAAAGTCCAGGAAAAACAAGGTAATTTTAGAATATATAATGGTGGTCCGAGTTCTAGCACTTCCTTTATTTCCTTTAACTTAAATAAGGGAAAAAGGAAAAATCAACCATTAGTTGATCCTATTAAATCTAAATGGTTTAATAATGTGCAATTTCGCCAAGCGGTAGCCTATGCTATTGATAGACAAACCATGTTAAATAATACTTTTCGCGGTTTAGGTACACCTCAAAATTCTCCTATTTCTGTCCAAAGTCATTATTTTTTATCACCAGAACAGGGTTTAAAGGTTTATAAATACAATCCTGATAAAGCCAAAGAATTGCTACTAAAAGCGGGATTTAAATATAATGAAAAAAATCTCTTAGTAGATGATCAAGGTAATGAGGTGAGATTTGCATTGTTAACTAATGCTGGTAATAAAATTCGGGAGTCAATGGGTTCGCAAATTAAACAGGATTTAAGTAAAATTGGGATTCAAGTAGATTTTACACCATTGGCTTGGAATACCTTTATAGATAAACTTTCTAATACTTTAGATTGGGATGCTTGTTTAATAGGTTTAACAGGGGGTTTAGAACCAAATGATGGTGCAAATGTCTGGTCGCCTCAAGGGGGATTACATATGTTTAATCAAAAACCTCAAGCTGGACAAAAACCGATTGAAGGTTGGGAAGTTGCTGACTGGGAAAATAAAATTAATGAACTTTATATTCAAGGCGCACAGGAATTTGATGAGGTTAAATTAAAGGAAATTTATGGGGAAAGTCAACAATTAACGCAGGAGTATTTGCCTTTTATTTATTTGGTTAATTCCTATTCTCTCTCAGCAGTGCGAAATCGTTTTGAAGGTATTAAATTTTCTGCGCTTGGTGGTGCTTTTTGGAATATTCATGAAATTAAAATTACGAAGTAGGTAATTCGTCAGGCTTCGCCCCGCTTCGCTAACACGCAGAGGCGCAGAGGCTCAGAGAGTAAGAGTTTGAGCTATTGGTTTCTTATTGGGATATTTCATTTCTGTTGTCCACAAGTTTGACGTTAAATGCGGGTGTTTCTACTATATGAATGGTGGTGGACGCAATGCTTATACTTCCGTTTGTGTTGTCGAATTCGTCAAGAATCCGACTAAAGATGATATCTTTTTTGCCTCGACGTTGTTTGTAGTCCACTATATAACGCAGGGTAAATTCTAGCCAGTTGTCGTTAGCTGTTAGGGTGACAGCAGGTTCAATTTTGGCATCTTCAATTAAATATTTGTGTACCATGTGTTGCCATTGTGCCTTGGCTTGAGGCATATATTCCCCGACAACTTCGTTAGCTACCTGTTGCAGAATTTCTCTGGTTAAAGAGCGATCGCTCCCGTATTTTACTGGTACAGTAATTTCATCCCATACAAAGGGAAAATCTGCCGAATAATTAAATACGGGTTCTTTAAATACAAAACTATTAGCAATTCTCACAATACGACCATTATAAAGATCAGCTTTTACCCAAGCACCGCACTCCATTAAGGTAGTCCGCAAAATACTAATATCTATAACATCTCCCATTATCCCACCCAGTAATACTCTATCTCCTGGTTTGTAATATTGACCTAAGGAAATAGCTACCCAACCAGCAAAACTCCCAATTACTTCTTGTAATGCAAAGGCGACACCAGCACCAATTACCCCAAAAATTACTGTTAGTTTTCCCAGGCTATCACTAAATATCAAAACAATTAATAAAGCCATAATTGCATAGCCAATGAAGGTAATGGCTTTGCGGATATGATAGCGCAAATCACTGTCTTGAACTTGGCGCGGTAAAACTTGAGCTAAAATTCGGAAAACAATGGCAACTATAATAATTCCTGAAGTTACTTCAATCAATTTGACAACTATAGCATCCGCCAGTAAGTTTTGAATTGTCTTTGAAGCATTTTCCACAAGTTACTCCTTATTAAATAAAAAGTTAATTTACATTCATGAATCTGGTGTATTTTTACTGTTATCAGGGTTGAACAGATTATTTAAAGAAGATAGCCGAAATCCTGGTGATTTGTAATCTTGAGGCAAATAATTTTCTGGTATAGTCGTCTGATTACCGTCTCTGACAGCAGAGTAATGGGGAGACAGAATTTCAATTTCTGCTTCATTACATTTATCTTGAATGTTTTGGTGGAGTTCTGAATAAATACTTGCCATGAGTATAGGTTTATTGGTATAAGCATTTAATTCATAGCTGACATAAAAATCATCTAAACTGGTTTGGAATACAAAGGGAACAGGCTCGGCTAAAATATTATTTGTTGCTATTGCTGCATCAATTAAAACTTGATGAACTTTTCGCCAAGGCACATCATACCCCAGTGTGATTGTAGTATTTAATATTAGATAATAATTAGGGTCTTGTGATAGGGAACTATAGTTGATAATTTGGCTAGTTAATACAGTTCCATTAGGAATAGTAATGATCACATTTTTAATGGTACGAATGCGGGTAACTAGCAGGGT
Source organism: Dolichospermum sp. UHCC 0406 (assembly GCF_009712025.1). Taxonomy (NCBI): domain Bacteria; kingdom Bacillati; phylum Cyanobacteriota; class Cyanophyceae; order Nostocales; family Aphanizomenonaceae; genus Dolichospermum; species Dolichospermum sp. UHCC 0406. The sequence continues at coordinate 64,427 of NZ_VILA01000004.1, read as the reverse complement.
TTTTTCTACTATATCACCTATAGCGTCACCAATTTTAATGCGATCGCCCATTTGGAAAGCACGAGTATAAATAAGAATAGTTCCCGCGACAACGTTAGTAATAACAGCCGTTGAACCCAATGAAAATAAAACACCTAAGAATACTGATATACCCTGAAAAGCTGGTGAACCAAATCCTGGTAAATAAGGAAATGCTAAGACTAATGCTAGGGCGACTATAATTAAGAATACCAGTTTATAAGTTGGTTCTGCCCAGTCATTATAAAAGCCGGAAATGGATATATTTCCATTACCCAATTCTGTGAAAATATAGCGAATAAATTTAAGACTGTAGTGGGTAATGAAGAAAATTAATGCTAATGCAAATATATTAGGTAAATAATCGGCAAATGCTAACCAACTTTTATAAATTGCTCCTAGAAAATAACTAATAAGTCTAGAACTTATTTGTTTTGTCCAAGGAAAAAAACTTAAAACTAAAGAAATGTAGATATATAAAATACTAATTACTATAATTATGCAGATAATCTTAACTAGCCTAGTCACAATATTACTGACTCTAGCTGTGGGTAAAAGTTCTATATTTTGAATTCTTAACTCAGGAATTCTAATTCCTCTCCAATTTTGTAATTTAGTAATAATTCTGGGATAAACTTGATTAAACACTTTCAGGAACACGAATAAAATTACTGTTGAAATAAAAGTATAAAATAGCCCCTTCAAAATATTATATAAGCTACGTTCTTTTCTGTATTGATTGATGGCATTTCTAATTATTTCTATACATTTTTCTGCTAGTATTTGTCTTGTTTTATTTACAGCTTTAGCATCTTTGTCTGTGATGGTAAATAATGTTTTATCTCCTATCACAATATTAGTTGTATCTGAATCTTTTACAACTCGCAATTTATCCATAGATATTAATGGATCATTAGCAATTTTTTCTAGTCTATTGGTGACAGCTTGCGCTCGCTCTTGGTGAGAAAATGAACCGACATTTTTCTGAATTACAAATAGTGTTGTATTTCCTAATAACACAGGAGTTCCATCTATTTTATTCACAATTTCTGAATTTTGGGCAACAGGTATAGCTTTATCTTGAATAGTTACGGTTTTATCTTGAGAATAACCCATAGATATGTTGATTATAAAAATACAACATATCAGGCTAATCATGAATTTATTTAAAATATTTAGATACTTGTTTTTATTGGTGTATTTGTTCATGGTTTGATTAAATTTATGGACTTACTTAATCTACTTTTGATATGGTATCATTAAGGTTATAAACATAATCAACCTAAAAGCAAAGGCAATATTTTGAACAAATTTCGTACACAAGAAGCCGTGACAAGTAGGGGTTTAGCTTTTGCTTTACCCTTGCATAAATCAAACCGGATTCCTATAAAATAGATTTATAGTATAAATTGATGTTTGTGTATATCAAGCGCATATCAAGGATAATTATATTCACTTAAAATCTAAAATTGCTGTGACACAACCCGAAAATTTGCGATCGCTCTTAGAATCCGTCGCCAATGGTACAATTAGCCCAGAGATAGCCTTTGACTCCCTCAAAAACTTACAATATGAATCTGTAGGTGAGTTTGCTAAAATAGACAACCATCGTCAATTAAGAACAGGTTTCCCGGAAGTAATTTGGGGACCTGGTAAAACACCGGAACAAATTGCTCAAATTATGGAAGTCATGCGCCACCGCACTTCCGTAGTCATGGCTACCCGCATTGAGCCAAAAGTATATTCTGCATTGCAAAAAAAAGTTAGAGGTATCCAATATTACGAACAAGCCCGAATTTGTGCCATTGTTCCTCCGGTGATTGAAGTCAGATTTCCTGGACAAATCGGGATTCTCTCCGCTGGTACTGCTGATTTAGCCGTCGCCGAAGAAGCCGCTGTCACTGCGGAACTTTCGGGTTTTTCTGTACAGCGTCTTTGGGATGTGGGTGTAGCCGGAATTCACCGTTTATTAAGTAACCGTCACCTGCTAGAATCATCATCAGTATTAATTGTGGTAGCGGGCATGGAAGGGGCTTTACCCAGTGTGGTAGCAGGTTTGACGGATTGTCCAGTGATTGCTGTTCCTACCAGTATTGGTTATGGTGCAAGTTTTTCCGGTTTAGCACCTTTATTAACAATGCTCAATTCTTGCGCTGCTGGTATAGGTGTGGTCAATATAGATAATGGCTTTGGTGCAGCGGTTTTAGCGGGACAAATTTTAAGAACTTCAGAAAAATTACGCTTGGCAGCAGAAAAATATTAAAGTATGACCGTAAAAACTGCGTATAATTACGATATTTATCTCATGGAACACCTTAACGACTCACTATTTCTCATCTTGGGAAATTTGGACTTTCATATCAATTTTACTGTTAGTAATTACACAGACTACTTTATATATGGTCTTGTAAAAGAGACAGACATTTTGGGTCAAATCCAAGGTGCTTGGAATCACTTTGTCAAAACTGGGCAAATTTGGGCGATGGTTATTGGTTTTGTCATTGGCTATATGTTTAAAGGTTTAACCAGTTACAGTTAAATTTATGGTCAGGAACAAGGAATAGAGTTGAAAGTCTTTTGGTATCTGATTTTTTTTGATCAGTATCTGTTTTAAACTACTTGACAACTGCTATATTCTAGGTTTTAGATTTTGGATTAATCATGATTCAAAATCGGCGTTGCTGATTAAGAGTATGATTTTATTGGGCTTCGCCCCGCTTCGCTAACACGCAGAGGTGATCCAGTCTCAGAGAGTAAGAGTTTCATTTTTTTGATTTTTCAATTTCATACCTCAATTCAGCAACGCCCAAAATCAATACCTTGTCCATTTTCTGCTTTGTTGGGTTAAGCGACAGCGCAACCCAAGGCTCATGTTGGGTTTCATGTTTCAACCCAACCTACAAATCAAGGCTTTTTCCAATTTGGACAAGGTATTGAAAATCTAACATCTAAAAATAATTTCTGCCTCTCCCTTCAGATTTATGACCGAAAAACAAACTTGGAGTCAGCGGTTTGAGTCCGCGCTGCATCCGGCGATCGCTCGTTTCAATGCAAGTATCAGTTTTGACATTGAACTCATCGAATATGATATTACAGGTTCTCAAGCCCATGCCAAAATGTTGGCTCATACAGGGATAATTTCCTATACAGAAGGGGAAGCAGTGTTTAACGGTTTAGAACAAGTTCGTCAAGAATATCGTCAAGGGCAATTCCAACCCGGTGTTGATGCCGAAGATGTCCATTTTGCCGTAGAAAAGCGACTTACGGAAATTGTCGGAGATGTAGGTAAAAAACTTCACACCGCCCGTTCTCGCAATGACCAAGTAGGTACAGATACTCGATTATACCTCCGCGATCAAATTCAACAAATTCGCCAGCAATTACGGGACTTTCAGACAGTCTTAGTTGATATAGCCGAAAAAAATGTCGAAACTCTGATTCCTGGCTATACCCACCTACAACGCGCCCAACCAGTAAGTTTAGCGCACCATTTACTGGCATACTTCCAAATGGCACAACGGGATTGGGAACGCTTGGAAGACGTTTGTAAACGAGTGAATATCTCCCCCTTGGGTTGTGGTGCTTTAGCGGGAACAACTTTTCCTATTGACCGCCACTATACAGCCAATTTATTACATTTTGACAATGTTTATGCTAACAGCTTGGACGGAGTGAGCGATCGGGACTTTGCCATAGAATTCCTCTGTGCTGCTAGTATCATCATGGTTCACCTCAGCCGTCTTTCCGAAGAAATAATCCTGTGGGCATCAGAAGAATTTCGCTTCGTCACCCTCAAAGATAGCTGTGCCACAGGTTCTAGCATTATGCCCCAAAAGAAAAACCCCGACGTACCCGAATTAGTGCGCGGCAAAACCGGGCGAGTATTTGGTCATCTGCAAGCCATGTTAGTAATTATGAAGGGTTTACCCCTGGCTTATAACAAAGACCTCCAAGAAGACAAAGAAGGCATATTTGACAGCGTGAACACAGTCAAAGCCTGTTTAGAAGCAATGACAATTTTACTGCAAGAAGGTTTAGAATTTCGTTATCAGCGATTAGCAACAGCAGTTACAGAAGACTTTGCTAACGCTACCGATGTCGCAGATTATCTGGCAGCGCGGGGTGTACCCTTCCGCGAAGCTTATAACATTGTGGGCAAAGTCGTCAAAACCAGTATTGCCGCTGGTAAACTACTCAAAGATTTGCAGCTAGAAGAATGGCAACAAATCCATCCCGCATTTGCTGCTGATATTTATGAAGCCATAACCCCACGTCAAGTAGTTGCAGCCCGCAACAGCTACGGAGGCACAGGCTTTGTCCAAGTTAGACAAGCTCTTCTCAACGCCCGGACTCAACTCATTGTGAAATAATTTCTAAGTTAGGAAACAGGGAACAGGGAACAGGGGAGAAATTCAATTCTTTCTTCCAACTGACAACTGACAACTGTACGGGCGAAGCATTTGGAGAACTATTTTTGGCAATGACCGATAATTTATCTTCCAACTGACAACTGACAACTGTACGGGCGAAGCATTTGGAGAAGTATTTTTGGCAATGACCGATAATTTATCTTCCAACTGACAACTGACAACTGTACGGGCGAAGCATTTGGAGAACTATTTTTGGCAATGACCGATAATTTATCTTCCAAATGCTTCGCCCCTACTGACCACTGACAACAAATAAGGGTGTACTCGTGTACACCCTAAAAATTCAGAATATGAAAGAGTAAAATTTAACCAGACGTACTAATCAGCAGCGTCCATTGCTGCTGCGCCTGTGTCTTCCTCTTCACTCTTGGGCGGTCTTTGTTGGAATCTTCTGCCCATTCTACCTGTGGTGGTACGTTTACGAAACTTTCTGGCGTAGGCCTGGTTTCGTAGCGCCTTTTCTTTTTTCGGGTTACGGCGCTTTGCCATATTCACCTCATTAATAAACAACAAAAAATTGGCATCTAGGCATTACTTAGGCCATATTAGCTACCGATATTATTGATATACTTTTTTAGCCTAGTGCAGCAATCAATACACTTTAAATAGCATACCATTATATCGCACTAAAAAGTCTAATGTCAACCAGAATTTAGCGATCGCAAACTCCTAGGGGCGTAAGGACTGCGCCATCATATCATCAGGGTGAGGAGGAAAATTCTATTTTAACAACCCAATTAAATTTAATTTTTTATACTTAAATAATAAAGAATTCGACAGCGATGCCTACTAGCAAGGCATCGCGGATTTTAGATTTGCGATTCATCTGTAATCTAAAATCTAAAATCCAACCAGCGATTTAATGGTTTACGGCTGCTGCTTCCCGTGCTGCTGCTGCTTGATCTGGGTGAATACCCAAGCGTGTGAGGTTAATTCGTCCCTTATTGTCAATTTCTCGCACTTTGACAATCACCTCATCACCAACAGCTACTTCATCTTCAACCTTGCCAACGCGATAGTCAGCAAGCTGAGAAATGTGAATCATGCCTTCTTTACCGGGCAAGAACTCCACAAAAGCACCAATGGGTATAACTCGTGTCACACGACCGATGTAAACGTCCCCTTCATGGAGTTTACGAGTCATGCCTTGAACGATATTCCGCGCTCTCTTAGCTCGGTTTTCATCAACTGCGGAAATGGTGACAGTACCATCATCTTGGATGTCAATTTTTGCACCAGTTTCTTCAGTGATCCCCTTGATGGTTTTCCCTCCAGGTCCAATGACTAGACCAATCATGTCAGGATCAATCTTGATGGTCAACAGACGTGGGGCATAGGGTGAAGTTTCTTCCCTGTGTGTGTCAATAGTCTGGAGCATTTTTTCCAGAATATGTAACCGGGCAGGTTTGGCTTGGTTGACAGCTTGGGCAATTACCTCTAAAGGCAACCCAGATATTTTCATATCCATTTGCAAAGCGGTAATCCCAGTATCTGTACCGGCAACTTTGAAGTCCATATCACCTAAAAAGTCTTCAATGCCTTGAATGTCGGTAAGGATTCGCACTTCGTCCCCTTCCTTAATCAAGCCCATTGCCGCACCACTCACAGGTTTAGTAATTGGTACACCGGCATCCATGAGGGATAGGCTAGAACCACAAACTGAACCCATTGAAGTCGAACCATTGGAAGAAAGAACTTCTGATACTACGCGAATTACGTAGGGAAATTTTTCCTTGGATGGTAGTACAGGTAATAATGCCCGTTCTGCTAATGCACCATGTCCGATTTCTCGTCTCCCAGGGGCGCGTAATGGTTTGGTTTCGCCGACGGAGAAGGGAGGGAAGTTATAGTGATGCAGGTAACGTTTGGTTTGTTCTAGTTGCAAGTCATCGTTGAGGTTTTGGGCATCTCCGGGAGTCCCAAGGGTACACATTGATAGTACCTGAGTCAGTCCCCGATTGAATAAACCGCTACCATGAACTCGTTTGGGTATTATGCCAACTCGACAAGATATAGGGCGGACTTCATCAAGTTTGCGACCATCTACGCGGACATTATCTTCGACAATTTGACGGCGCATGAAGTATTTAGTAATACTTTTGAATGTATTGCCAAGAGCTTTAGAGTTTGCTGTAGCAGCAATGCGAATGGGGTCTTCTTCTGGTAAAGCTTTGATTTCATCAGCAATACTATCTTCAACTGCGTCCAAAGCAATATCACGATCAGTTTTAGTTAACTCAAATTGCGCTAAGATTTTTTTAATCTCATTACTAGCGCGATCGCGGATATAGTTTTCTAATGTCTGATCTGGTTCTGGTGGTGCTTCTTGCACCAGTTTTAGACCTAATTCATCCAGTAAATCTAACTGGGCCTGAATTAAATCCCGAACTGCTTCGTAGCCAAAATCAATCGCTTCAATAATATCTCGCTCTGGCAATTGATTTGCACCCGCTTCCACCATGATTACCCCATCTGGTGAACCGGCGACGACTAAATCCAAATCTCCCGCTGCAATTTCTGCATAGGTAGGGTTAATAATAAAATCATCCCCCACTAAGCCTACTCGCACTGCGGCCATGGGTCCATTAAAAGGAATTTGGGCAATGAGGGTAGCAATTGAAGCACCTGTTACTGCTAACACATCAGGAGGGACTTGCTCATCCATTGACATGGTTATTGCCATAACTTGCAAGTCATCCCGCAACCATGAAGGGAATAAAGGACGGAGTGGACGGTCAATCAGCCGACTGGTAAGAATTGACTTTTCCGGTGGACGACCTTCTCGGCGCATAATTCCCCCAGGAATTCTTCCCGCTGCGTACAATCTTTCTTCGTAATCTACGGTCAGTGGCAAAAAATCAATGCCTTCCCGCGCTGCTGACCTTGTAGCCGTTACTAAAACAGTTGTATCTCCTGATTGTATCAAAACCGACCCACCTGCTTGGGGGGCTAGTAGGCCAACCGTCAGTCGAATATCCCGTCCATCAAAGGATATTGACTTTTCAAATTCTGCCATTCAGTTTTTTTTCCTTCTCTTACGCGATTCTCACTCTGTGGCAATCCTAACATTTATGCAGTCTAGACGGCTTCTGTAATGAACAAACATCAAACAAAATTTTCTCTGTTAGCTGTACAATAGGCTTCATATCTGGGTTTGTTGTCTCAGTTCTATTTTTGCTGAACGATTTCATAATATTTTATCAATCAATTAAGATGTAATTAACTGTATGGTAATTTCCCCTGTCATTAAAAAGGAATTTTCGGAATTGAATAATTAAATATTTTTGTCAGAATCAGGATATCCAGGATTTAAGGATGTACAGGATTTTTGTTTGGATTTGGATTTTCGGAATTGAATAATTAAATATTTTTGTCTGAATCAGGATATCCAGGATTTAAGGATGTACAGGATCTTTGTTTGGATTTGGATTTTCGGAATTGAATAATTAAATATTTTTGTCTGAATCAGGATATCCAGGATTTAAGGATGTACAGGATTTTTGTTGGGATTTAGATTTTTATGATTGGCAGATTCGCAGAGTATGGAATTGCTGAATAAAATATTTGATGGTGAAAGTAATGTAATCCTATTCATGCTGATTCAGATATTTTTATCGTCATTCACAGAATTTTCATATCCACAGAATTTGGTGATTATCAAAAATATTTAATCTCTTCATCCTGACAATCCTTTAATCGGTGGATATCCTGATTCAGACATTTTCATCATTGGTTTATTAAAGCTGTTGTTGGGTTGCGCTGTCGCTTAACCCAACCTACATTAAATTGTATCAGGATCTATATTTAACTCCCGCAGTTTTGCTGCTAAACGTTCTGATTTTTTCGCTTCTTTTTCTGCGGTTTCTTCAGGTGTGGGAACTAGCTCTCCTGCTGGTGTAAAATACCGTAATAGTCCTTGATAAATTCCTAAATATAAACCTAGCTGACGACTCCACAAATGTCCTTGCTGATTTTGTTCTAAAGGTTGATATTCTCCGTCTACTAAATGAAAACCTGCAAATTCTAATGTATAAGGGTCGAACCAAAAATAATCTGGTGTGCGGAAGGTATTTTGATAAAGTTCTTTTTTATATTCTCTATCTGTATTAGCTGTAGTTGGTGAGAGAATTTCTAAAATGAAATTAGGATATTTACCATCTTCTTCCCACACCACCCAACTTTTGCGAGTTTTGCGTTCTGTTCCTAAGACGACAAAGAAATCTGGACCTCGGAAATATTCAGATTTTTTCTGATTAGGACTATAGTAAATGGTGAGATTTCCCGCAGCATAGAAATCATTTCTATCTTTCCATAACCATTCTAGACATTTGAAAAGTAGAATTATTTGTCTTAGATGTAGTTCTGTTTCCACGGTCGGTTCATCACTATATAAATCACTTGGGGGAAATATTACATCTTGGGAGATGTTTTCTTTACATTCTAATTCTTGAGTAATCATCATGATGTGATACCAAGTAGTTATTTGTTGATTATAGCATTATGTAGGTTGGGTTGAGAAAACCCAACATTATATTATTAGGACTTACGCAAGATTCATGGAATAACGAACCACAGAGGCACAGAGGTCACGGAGAAATGAGGATTTGAGAGATATTTTGCGTAGGTCCTGATTATTTTTTTGTTGGGTTGCGCTGTTGCTTAACCCAACCTACATGACTAAGCAGATTTTTGATTACTGCTACTTTCGATATGACGACGTAAAAGTTGATTAATAGCTGTTTGATAGTCTTTATTTTGGGTTTTAAACCAAGCTATGATATCAGGTTCTAATTGAATAATATTTTTGGCTTGTGCTGCGGGAATTTGCAAAGTTGCTTTTTCAAAAAACTCATCAGTTAATGGCGGAATATCAGAATAGTCAATGTCCTCATCTGACATTGAATTTAATGCTTGCCAATTAGTCCGTGAGATATTGTTCAAATTTTTTTCGTTCATAACGATTTGCCTTTCGTGCTGAAATAATTCTAATTACATTGCCTTGTTTTTCTGTCCAAACAACTACAGCGACTCCATTTCCTAAAAAACCAATACCAAACCATCTTTCCTCACCATAGTCAAAACGTTCATCTTCCTCAATCAACATTGGACTGTCAAAAATTTTATAAACATCTTGAAAGTCAATCTGATGTTTACGGATATTTTCTAAATTTTTCGCTTCGTCCCACTCAAACTGCATCTCTGATAGTTCAAATCATTTCTTAATTATAAGATATAGCTATCCTATTTAGCCAAAATCATTCATCCTGTAAATCCTTTAATACTGGATATCATCTCGACTTACTTCGGCAAGCTCAGTACAAGTCGCTCGATAACCACCTGATTCTGATATTTTTATTATATCTTTTGTTGGGTTGCGCTGTTGCTTAACCCAACCTACATTACTACTTTAAAGGATTCCGAATATAACCATACTTGCGTCCCATTTTGACTGGTTTTAATCCTTCTTTTAATCCTTCTTTTAAGGATTCTGCTTCTTTAAACTTGGCTTTACGCTCGTCAGACTTGGCTTCAAGCTCGTCTTTTGTCTCAAATTCTGGTGGAACAACAATTTTACCTGTTTTATCTATATAGCCCCATTTACCACCAATCTCAACACCTGCTAAACCTTCGTGAAAGTTCCCAACTTCATTAAATTGAAGTGGAATCACAATTTTACCTGTTTTATCTATATAGCCCCATTTATCATCAATGTTGACACTTGCTAAACCTTCGTGAAAGTTCCCAATATCTTTTTTATCATCATCATCATAATAACTATCAAATCGAGGTGGAATAACAATTTTACCTGTTTTATCTATATAGACTATTTTACCTATATAGATACCACTATAATCAGATTTATAAGGAATTTCAACCTTAGCTAACCCCTCATAAAATTCAGAAGCTTTTTCAAATTGGGGTGGAATAACAGTATTACCTGTTTTATCTACATAGCCATATTCAGCACCAACTTTAGCTGGTCTTAATTTAATAGAATCAGCTTCTTCATATTTGAATGGAACAACAACTTTACCAGTTTTGTCTATATAGCCATATTCATCACCAATTTTGACCTTAGCTAACCCTTTCTGAAAATAACCAGCTTCATCAAATTTCGGAGCAATCACTAAATAAGAATTGAGCGCAAAAATAATACTGGAAAATATAGACACAAAAGGAATGAATAATCCAATTCCTAGTCCAAACCGTACTAATTTAATGCTCTGTTGTTTTTGGCTTTGCAATAGCATAGATTCACCTTTTAATTTTCAATTAACGTAATTTAATACAAATTGAGCTTAATTTTTTATGGCTTAATTAAAGATTTCTCAGACTGGCGATATTTAGCAATTAATTGACGGTGGCTAATTGGTGAATAAAGTAACATAGCAAGTGTGGGTAAACTTGTTCCAGTTAGTGCTAACAAAATCAATGGATTTAGAAAGCCGACTATTATACCAATTCCTGCACTAGCCCCAAACCCCGTTACCAGTAGTAACAGTCTACCCATAACCGAATCTTCAGCTAAGTCTACAGCCACAAAATTCACAACCCGATATAAAACCCAATATACAACCCAACACACACCCCAAGTGACAACACCTGCTATAGCTAAAAGTATAGCCTCCTTGAAAACGAAATCGACAACCGGACCAACTAGATCAAAACCACTATGTTTAACTGTAAGGTCAAGTAGACCTTCAACCACAGTCCCAACCGCAAGCCCAACCGCAGCCCCACCTACAGATACGGCTATAGCCAAACTTACATATTCACCCACAACTTGACCCACAGTCTGACGTATATACGAAGGATACGAAGTTTCTTGTGTATTTACTACTTTAGTAAAACTCCAAATCACACCCAGAAGTGTAACAACACCCCACACCCCAAGCATAGAGAGTATCCCCTCATATCCCAAATTTTGTAATAACCAAATAGTAACTGGACTTGCAGCATAAGTAATAAACCAACTCATAGCCATAGCCACCGGCCCAGCTATTAAAAATACTTTAATTAATCCTAAATAAGGCAATTTTCTCTTCTCAATCGGTAAAGCCGCCGTTTGCACCTTCACAGTTAAAGTATGACTGGCTGGATAAGCATTACTATGAAGAATTAATTGACGTTTATACTGCTTATCCGCCATTAATTTACTCGTATCCACCTCAACCTGACAACGAATATTATTCCCGCTAAACTTACGAGGTTTAACTGAAATCCAAGCATGAGTATCCGGTGTATGGGGAGGGTCTTGAGGATGAGGTGCTACTTCCCATTTACCTTCTAATAAAGTATCTGGTATAGGATTTTTAATAGTAATAAGCCTACTTAATTTTTCCCCCAGCCTATTCGCTTCAAACTCTAAAACCGTCTCACTAAAATCAACTGCTGGTACACGAATAACATCAAGGGGTTTGAGTGATTCTAAAGCTAATTCTGCATTAGTAAATCGGTCTTTTTGTTTCGGTTGTACCATTTTTTCCAACCAACCGATAAACCGCAAACTTACCTGGGGTAAAAGATGACGAAATTTAATCAAATAAGGATCATCTTCATCTTGTAATTCATCTATTTTTGTTGACTTGATTCCTGTTAATAAACAGATTAAAGTTGCACCCAAAGCATACAAATCTGTAGCGTTTGTTGGCTTAAACATTTGCTCTGGGGGAATAAAACCAGGAGTTCCTTTAAAAACACTACTTCCAGCTACATCATGACTACCAATACGAGCAAAACCAAAGTCAATTAAATAGACATTGATTTGTTCATCTACTAAAATGTTTTCTGGTTTAATATCTCGATGAATTACCGACGGAATCCGATTTTGTAAATATACTAGAATTTCTAAAACCTTAACAGCAATTTGTTTAATTTCTTCTGGTGAAAAACTGCGAGGTTCTGCTAAAGTGGAAGCATTGATATATTGTTGAACTAGACAAAAACCATCATCTGTCGCAAAAGAATTCAAATAACTGGGAATACCAGGATGATCTAATCCTTTGAGTACCTGTATTTCTCGTTCGTGGGCTTCTGAACCAGACCAACTTGAACCCGCTTGAGCAAAACAAAACTGTTTAATTACTTCTGGTTGCCCTGTGTTAAGATTTGTTGCTAACCAAGTAATTCTACCACCTTCCCGGTTGCGTCCTAGTTCTCTAGTAACCTCATAGCCTTGTGCTTGGAAATCTGGGTAGCTGCTCATATTTCTAAGAGGGAATAAGTATAATAGTGCATTTTGATTTTACTATAAGTAGAGATTGTTGAAAATCAGACTGTAAAAGTTTTGTTTCAGTCCAACGTTTGTTACTATTTAAGAGGATGTTTGAAAAGTGGTATTCCGTAATTTTCATCACATTGCTACCCCCCTTTCCCCTTGTAAAGGGGGGAAACAATAAAAATCCAGTTCCCTCCCCTTTACAAGGGGAGGGTTAGGGTGGGGTAAAAAATATTTGATACATCACAACCATAACTTTTCAAACACCCTCTAAGGTGGAGGGACAGATTCAGTATCTTTCGCTCTTGCTCAAGATGCAACATAACAATTAAAAAAATAATTAGTATATTTGAACATGGCAACTTTACACGGAACTTGGATACTAAATAATCAAAATAGCTATTTCTTTATTTGGGGAGAAACTTGGCGTTCTTCACAGGTACAGACTGAAGTATCTGCTGAAATTCCTTTACATCCATTGGCTATGACATCAGGGGAATTAAATGAATGGTTAGAAGCATCTAATTTATCAATTGCTCATTTAATTCAACCATCTAATAATACTAAACAAAGAATTAAAAGTAAATCAGCAACAGAAATAAAATTACCTGTTCATTCTCAAATAATTTCTTTACCAACTTATTTTTTAGAAAATAAAAAATCAGAACCGACAACAATTTCCCCAGTTCATTCTGTCAGCGTAGATATAGATTCTCCATCTTCACAATATTTACATCCTTGGCAAATTGATGGTTTTTGTCTCACTCCGGCATTAGCAATTCAATTTCTCTCATCTTTACCTTTGAGTACAAATGATAGTAAATCAGCTTTATTAGGAGCAGATATTCATTTTTGGGTACATATTTATAGATGGCATTTAGACTTAATTTCTCGTTGTAAATTTTTACCAACTGTTGAAAAACAAGATAGTAATTTAATTGCCAAATGGCAGGTACTTTTAGATAGTGCTGTAGATGTCACTAGGTTAGAGAAATTCGCCTCACAAATGCCCTTAGCTTGTCGAACATATCAACAGACTACCGAAAATATAGCAATTGATTTACCATTAATACCTCAAGAAATTATATTATCATTTCTCAATAATATTACAGATAATCAATTGCGGTTAATGGTTGGTTCTCAATCTCCTCTTGAACCTAGAATCATGATGTCCTTACCTGCGGCATTACAGCAATGGTTACAAGGATTAATTAATGAAAATAATATAATTGATGCAGCAGGAGGAGAACGTTTAGAAACTACGTTAAAAGCTTGGACTTTACCATTACAATATCAACTTACAGGTAAAGCTTTATTTAGAACTTGTTTTCAATTGCTGCCTCCAGAAAATGAAGACCCAAATTGGACTTTAAAATATTTTCTCCAAGCAGCAGATAACCTGGAATTTTTAATAGACGCAGCGACAATTTGGCATCAATCTGTAGAAAAATTAGTTTATCAAAATCGCACAATCGCACAACCTCAAGAAACATTTTTGCGAGGTTTGGGTTTAGCTTCTCGATTGTATCCGATAATTACCCCTAGTTTAGAAACTGCATCTCCCGAATTTTGTCACCTTACCCCCATGGAAGCTTATGAATTTATCAAAGCTGTAACTTGGAAATTTGAAGATAGTGGTTTAGGCGTAATTTTACCTCCTAGTTTAGCAAATCGGGAAGGGTGGGCAAATCGTTTAGGGTTAAAAATTAGTGCCGAAACTCCTCAACAAAAATCAGGACGTTTGGGTTTACAAAGTTTATTAAATTTTCAATGGCATTTGGCAATTGGTGGACAAACAATCTCTAAAGTTCAGTTTGATAAACTGGTAAAATTAAATAGTCCTTTAGTCGAAATTAATGGTGAATGGGTAGAATTGCGTCCCCAAGATATTAAAACTGCCCAAACTTTTTTTAGTTCCCGTAAAGAACAAATGTCTCTTTCCTTAGAAGATGCTTTACGCATTAGTAAAGGAGATACTCAAGTAATTGAAAAATTACCTGTTGTCAGTTTTGAAGCTTCTGGTGCATTGGAAGAATTAATAGGGGCATTAACTAATAATCAAGAAATTCAACCTTTAACTACACCTAAAATTTTTCGAGGAGAATTACGTCCTTATCAAGAAAGAGGTGCGGGTTGGTTAGCATTCTTAGAACGTTGGGGTTTAGGTGCTTGTCTTGCAGACGATATGGGATTAGGAAAAACCGTCCAATTTATCGCTTTTCTACTTCATCTTAAAGAAGAAAATGTTCTAGAAAAACCAACTTTATTAGTTTGTCCTACTTCTGTTATGGGCAATTGGCAAAAAGAAGTCAAAAAATTTGCTCCTACTCTTAAAGTTTTAGAATATCACGGTGATAAACGCCCTAAAGGTAAAGCATTTACAGAAGCAGTTAATAAACACGATATAGTAATTACTAGCTATGCACTGATTCACCGCGATATTAAGTTATTGAAAGTAATTGAATGGCAAATAATTGTTTTAGACGAAGCCCAAAATATCAAGAATTCCGAAGCAAAACAATCACAAGCAGTTCGGCAATTAGAAACCACATTTCGGATTGCTTTAACAGGAACACCTGTAGAAAATAGATTACAAGAATTATGGTCTATTTTAGATTTTCTTAATCCTGGATATTTAGGGAATAAACAATTTTTCCAAAGACGGTTTGCTATGCCGATTGAAAAGTATGGTGATACTGCTTCTTTAAATCAATTACGTTCTTTAGTTCAACCTTTTATTCTGCGACGGTTAAAAAGTGATAAGGACATTATTCAAGACTTGCCAGATAAGCAAGAAATGACGGTTTTTTGTGGCTTAACTTCCGAACAAGCTACACTATATCAACAATTAGTAGATGAATCTTTAGTAGCAATTGAATCTGCGGAAGGTTTACAACGTCGGGGGATGATTTTAGGATTATTAGTGAAGCTAAAACAGATATGTAATCATCCTTCTCAATATTTAAAATTAGCAACTTTAGAAAAACATCATTCAGCTAAATTACAACGACTAGAGGAAATGTTAGATGAAGTTTTAGTAGAAGAAGACCGCGCTTTAATTTTCACACAATTTGCTGAATGGGGTAAATTGCTAAAACCTTATTTAGAAAAGAAATTAGGACGGGAAATATTCTTTTTATATGGTAGTACCAGCAAAAAACAAAGAGAAGAAATGATTGATAGATTCCAACATGACCCCCAAGGACCACCAATTATGATTTTATCGTTAAAAGCTGGTGGTGTGGGCTTAAATTTAACTAGGGCAAATCATGTATTTCACTTTGATAGATGGTGGAATCCCGCAGTGGAAAATCAAGCCACAGACAGAGTATTTAGAATTGGTCAAACTCGCAATGTCCAAGTTCATAAATTTGTCTGTACTGGGACTTTAGAAGAAAAAATTAATGATATGATAGAAAGTAAAAAACAACTCGCAGAACAAGTAGTAGGTGCAGGAGAAGATTGGTTAACGGAAATGGATACAGACCAACTTCGCAACTTATTAATATTAGATCGGAATGCAGTCATCGAAGAAGATGAAGTTTAAGGAAGATATGACAGAAAACATAGACCATGACCGGTTATTCAAAGAACTAATATCAACTTTTTTCATAGAATTTATAGAATTATTCTTTCCTCAAGTTCTCGAATATATAGACACTGAATCAATTATATTCTTAGACAAGGAAATATTTACTGATGTTACCGCAGGAGACAAATATGAAACCGACCTGATAGCCAAAGTTAAATTTTTAGGTCAACCTTCTTATTTTGTGATTCATATTGAAGCCGAATCAGGTGCAAGATCGAAATTTAATCAAAGAATGTTTCGTTATTTTGCCAGATTAGATGAAAAATTAGACTTACCAATATATCCCATAGTTATATTTTCCTACGACTCACCCAAAACCGTAGCCGTGAATAACTATCAAATCAACTTTCCTGATTTTCAAGTGCTAAAATTTAATTATCAAGTAGTGCAACTGAATCAACTCAACTGGCGAGACTTTTTAGCCCGTCAAAATCCGGTTGCATCAGCTTTGATGTCAAAAATGAGCATAGTGCCAGAAGATAGGCCAAAAGTCAAAGCAGAATGTTTAAGGTTATTAGTCACCTTAAAATTAAATCCAGCCAAAATGCAATTAATATCAGGTTTCATTGACACATATTTGAGATTGAATAAAATAGAAGAAGAGAAATTTCAAACAGAAATAGGTACATTAATCAAAGAAGAAAAGGAGGAAGTTATGCAAATTGTCACCAGTTGGATGGAAGAAGGAATTGAACGAGGAATTGAACGAGGAATTGAACGAGGAATTGAACGAGGAATTGAACGAGAAAAAAATTTAATTCTCCGTTTAATTAATAGGAAGTTTGGACAAATTGATCGAGAATTAGAAACTGAAATTAGAAGTTTAAATATAGAAATCATTGAGACTTTGGGAGAAGCAATATTTGATTTAGATACTGTGGAAGATTTGCAAAATTGGTTAGATAATCTTTAATATATGAGTAACGAAACCTTACAAGCAAGTCGGGAATGGTGGTCACAAAGATGGCTCGATTTACTGGATTCTTACCGATTTAAAAAGCGCTTAGAACGGGCAAGAAATTATTCTCGACAAGGAAATGTTTTGAGTATTAGATTTAAAGCTGCGAAAGTATTAGCTAGAGTCCAAGGTAGTGAAGCAGAACCTTATAAAGTTTCTTTATCTCTTGATGCTTTTAGTGAGGAAGAATGGGGTTATGTGGTGGAAACAATGTCTCAAAAGGCGATTTTTGCGGCTAAGTTATTAGCGGGGGAAATGCCACAAAATATTGAAGAAGTTTTTATCAGTAATGGTTTATCATTGTTTCCCTTTACTCTGACTGATGTTCACAGTAAATGTTCTTGTCCTGATAAAGCCGTTCCTTGTAAACATATAGGTGCAGTATATTATCAATTAGGCGATCGCTTTAGTGAAGATCCATTTGTATTATTTCAATTACGTGGACGCACCAAAGAGCAAATTATCAGCGATTTACGTCAATTACGCAGCACTAAAAATGTAGAAACAATTCAGGAAATATCGGCAATTCAACCAGAAGTTTCTGAACATCAATATCCCGTTAAAATAGATGATTTTTGGCAATATAATCAGCCGTTAGAATCGTCTTTAGTAGTTATTTCACCTGCTGTTAGTGAAACAGTATTAGATGTATTAGGGACAATTCCCTTAGCGAAAGATGAGGGAAATACAACTAATTTACCTGCTAGTGAATTGGTGATGAAATATTTAAAAGCCATTTATCAAGATGTGAGTCAAAAGGCATTTGTAGCAGCGATGAATGTGGGACAATAAGCAGGGGAAACGCACTAATATTATTGCAGCAATTTTCAGAAATAATCCAAAAATTATTATTAAATTAGACAAATTACGTACTCAAGGAGAAAAAGTTTTTATCAGTGGAATGACTTACTATGAAATTCAACGGGGATTTCTAGCTGTCAAAGCTACGAGAAAGTTAATCAACTTAGAAAATTTAGGCAATGAATACAAGGTATTACTATTAGATGATATGGCTATATTTCAAAAAGCTGCGGAAATCTATGCTGATTTGAAACAAAGAGGTTTACCAATTCAAGAAGCCGATATATTTATAGCAGCTACAGCTATTATCCACAATTTAATTTTAGTTTCCCATGATTCTGATTTATTAAGAATTAAAGAATTGCAATTAGAAGATTGGTTGCAAGAGGAATAAAATTAAATTAAATCATTTTTAATCAACCGTTTTTGTAAAGCCACAACAACAGCCTGAGAGCGATCGCTCACTTCTAGTTTATGTAAGATAGTATGGACGTGAACCCGCACTGTTCCCGGTGTAATATAAAGTGCCAGAGCAATTTCTTGATTAGTTTTTCCCGCTGCCAATAGTAATAAAATTTCTTGTTCTCTTTGTGTTAGTTTATGAGTAGGCTTTGAGCTATTTTCTGATTCAAAATGGTGATGATCTGATGCAAAGGTAGAACGAATTTCCCTAGTTGCAGTTTCATCCCACCAAGATGCCCCAGATGCGACGGAATACAGAGCCAATACCAATTTTTCAGCCGCAACACCTTTAAGACAATAACCTTGAGCGCCCACTTCAATTAACCGCGTAATCAGAGATTTTTGGGAATGGGAAGTGAGGACTAAAACTGGCAAATTAGGATATTTTTGTTTAATTTGATAACAGGCTTCAATCCCGCCAATTCCTGGTAATCCTACATCTAAAATAACGACATCAAGAGGGTGCTGGTTGACTAACTCAATGGCTGTTTCACCATCTTCCGCTTCCGCGATAATCTCCAAACCAGTTTCTTGCTGCAATCGCACACGCAAGCCCAAACGGAAAAGTTCATCATCCTCAACTAGGAGGATTTTTATGGGGGTAGAAGACATCTGATGTTATTTAAGATTGAAATGGCAAAACAGGGAGCTTGAAGGCAAAAATAGCGCCATTGGGAACTCTGTTTTCTGCCCATATTATACCGTTATGAGCTTCAATAATTTGCCGAGATAAATAAAGTCCTAATCCCGAACCTTTAGCTTGGCGTTGGCAAAGCTCACCGCGATAGCGTTCGCGGAGCGTCCCGGAGGGAACTAGCGCTCCGTAGGAATCGCTATTTCCTTGGTAAAATCGTTCAAATAAGTGGGAAAACTGTTCAGGTTGGATACCTGCACCTGTATCTAAAATTTTGACAACTTGATAGGAAGTTTGCGGTTCTAAGACAATTTCGACATGATCACCGCGTCGAGAATGGTTAATAGCATTAATCAGCAAATTGCTAAAAACTCGTTGCAGTTGCAAAGCATCACCGCGCACCCAAAGAGAGCGTTTCCAATCAGAATCACCATAGTTTAATGATAGATGAATGCGACGATTTGCTGCTAATTCAATTAAAGTAGCCGTTGCTGTTTCTGCTAAGATACTTAAATCCACAGGAGCTAAATCTAGTTTTAAGCCTTCTGTATCATTGCGATAAACATCTAACAAAGTTTCTAATAAATCAAGGGAAGTTTCATGGCTGCGTGCCATTGTTGCTAGAACTTTCTGTTGGGTTGGTAAAACTGCACCAAATTTTTCTTTTTGAAAGGCTTTAATAGTTTCAACTGCTCCTAAAAGTGGCGTTTTTAAATCGTGAGTAAGTGTGGAAGCAAAATCTTCTCTTAGTCTCACTAATTGGGCTTGGGATTCGAGTTTAGTTTGAGTGAGGGCAATGGCTTTTTGAGATTTTCGTAATCGCTGACTTAAAAATCCGGTGACTATCAAAGCTATTGCAGCAATTACTCGACTAGCAACAGTAGAAGCTCGAATTGATTCACCTCCAGGTATCCACGCATTTAACATAGTTAGAAAAACAGCAAGAAATGTTGCGCCTATTGTTGCCATTCCCCCAAACCAAGAATTGACTAATAAAATTGCTCCACTGTAGAGATATCCAAAAACATAATCATTGGGGGTGGAATATTCTAAAACTGCTAAAAAGATAAATATAGTGACAATTAGTAATATTTTACTAAGACGTAAGTTATTGTTTATTAATTTATTTTTTAAAGATGCCATTTACTAACTTACCTTTTCTCAACTTATATAACTATAACAATTATCAAGGCTCAGATCCCCGACTTCTTAAAGAAGTCAGAGATCTTGATGGGATCTTGTTTACTAGCGTTTAGATTTCCTCTAAACTTTACTAAACACTGATATATATCTTTGGGTAGACACATAAATAGAAAAATAAACGATTTTTATATCCTTGTACTCCTTGTTTTTATTGCCACAATAATTGATGATATAAATTAATCATCTCAAGATTACTATCTAAATCAGGATTTTTAGGATGAAATAATTAACAAAAATGATACTGAAAGTAAGCATTTAGCCGTCAGCTATTAGGAAGAATTGAATTGATAAGCATTCTGAATATTAATTACTGATGTCAGCCTCCCCCCACTTGAAAACCCGTAAAATCTGTTTTTAGCTGACTGCTTAATACTGAAAAGCCATAACAACTTTCTTTGAGGAGATTTTATAATTCATGTTACAAGGTTGGATACAAATTGCATTAACATTAATCATTGTCATTGCCACCACTCCTTTATTAGGGAGATATATCGCTTGCGTTTTTCTAGGAGAAAGCACACTGCTTGACTCTGTGTTAAATCCCATAGAAAGAATAATTTTTGTTTTAATTGGAGTTCGTCCTCAAGATGAAATGACAGGTTGGCAATATGCCAAAGCTGTACTTTACAGTAATATCGTTATGGGGATTTTGGTATTTACTATTTTGATAACTCAAGCATGGCTACCATTCAATCCGACAGGGTTAGGTACACCAACTTGGGATACAGCATTACACACGACTTTTTCTTTTCTGACTAATACAGATCAACAACATTATTCTGGAGAAACAACCTTGAGTTATGCCAGTCAAACATTCGCTTTGAGTTTTTTGATGTTCGTTTCATCAGCGACCGGTTTGTCGGTAGGAATTGCCTTTATTCGGGGCTTAACTGGCAGAACATTGGGTAACTTTTATATTGACATCACCAAGTCAATTACGCGGATTTTGTTGCCCATGTCAATCATTATGGGATTGTTATTGATCATGGCTGGTGTGCCTGAAACCCTTGCCGGAGTGGCAACAGCGACAACATTAGAAGGTGCTACTCAAGCGATCGCTCGCGGACCAGTTGCCCACATGGAAGCGATTAAACAAATTGGTGAGAACGGTGGTGGTTTTTTTGCTATTAACTCAGCACATCCCTTTGAAAATCCCAGTGGTTTTTCTAACTTATTGCAAACCTGGGGCATGATTTCTATCCCCACAGCACTAATTTACACCTATGGCGTATTTGCTAACAATCTCAAACAGGCATGGTTAGCATTTTGGATGGTATTTACTATCTTTACCATCTTGTGGATTGTGACTACAATTGGTGAGTATCAAGGAAATCCCTTAGTTAATTCTCTTTTAGGATCACAACAACCCAATTTAGAAGGAAAAGAAGTAAGATTTGGTTGGGCGCAAAGTTCATTATTTGCAACTATTACCACCGGGACAATGTGTGGTGCTGTTAACGCACTTCTCGACTCATTTATGCCCCCAGGTGGATTTGTATTTCTCTTTAATTTATTCTTGCAAATCGTTTGGGGAGGCCAAGGAACTGGGACAGCCTATTTATTTATCTACTATATTTTAGCAGTGTTTTTAACCGGCTTAATGGTAGGACGGACTCCAGAATTTTTAGGTCGCAAAATAGAGAAAAAAGAAATCGTTCTGTCCAGCGTTGTTTTATTAGTTCACCCCTTCGCCATTCTCATTCCTTGGGCAATAGTTTTTGCTTTTCCCGATGCACTTTCAGGTATTAGTAACCCAGGCTTTCATGGCGTTTCTCAAGTAGTTTATGAATATGCTTCCGCAGCCGCAAATAACGGTTCTGGCTTTGAAGGACTAGCTGATAGTCAACCAGCAGCAACAGGACTTTGGTGGAATCTCAGTGCTAGTTTCAGTATTCTCGCAGGACGTTATATTCCCATTATTGCCTTGTTGCTATTAGCAGATAGTATGTCCAACAAACAACCAGTTCCTATGACTGCCGGTACTCTCAGAACCGACACTGGTTTATTCACTGGAGTTACAGGAGGAGTAATTTTAATTCTTGGGGCGCTGACTTTCTTTCCTGTATTAGTTTTAGGTCCAATTGCAGAATGGTTTTTAATTTCCAAATAAACTTATGACTTACACAAAATATGTTTCAATCTTTTATTTCTCTGCGTCCTCTGTGCCTCTGTGGTTCGTCCCTGACATTTTTGAATAACTAAACATCCATGAAAACTACAAAAACTCGACAAGAACGAAAACATACTGCCAAAGTTAAAAATACTGGAATTTATACTAGAGCATTTAAACAAGCATTTGTCAAATTAGACCCACGCAATATGCTAAAAAATCCAGTTATGTTTTTGGTATGGGTGGGGACGATTGTTACAGCTTTAGTAACTATTGAACCAAATCTTTTTGGGATTACTCCTGATAATAATCCGCGACTTTTTAACGGTCTAATTACCATAATTCTGTTCTTGACTCTTATTTTTGCAAATTTCGCCGAAGCGGTAGCAGAAGGACGAGGAAAAGCGCAAGCTGACTCATTACGGGCGACAAAATCCGATGTTGTAGCCCGAAAACTTCTCCCTGACGGTTCTATTCAAGAAGTTAATTCTGCTACTTTGCGTCGTGGTGATCAAATTAAAGTTATCGCTGGTGATGTTATCCCCGCAGACGGAGAAGTAATTGCTGGTGTGGCTTCTGTAGATGAATCTGCTATTACTGGAGAATCTGCGCCAGTTTTAAAACAACCAGGAACTGATATTGCTAGTTCTGTAACGGGAGGAACGCGCATTAATTCTGATGAACTAACTATTAGGGTAACATCAGATCCAGGTCAAGGTTTTATTGATAGAATGATTGCTTTAGTAGAAGGGGCTTCTCGCACTAAAACCCCCAATGAAATTGCCTTAACTGTACTTTTGGCAGTGCTAACTCAAGTTTTTTTAGTGGTAATTGTCACGCTACCAACAGTGTCAGTTTATGTTAAATCACCTGTGAGTATTGCGGTATTAATTGCCTTATTAGTGGCGTTAATTCCTACTACAATTGGCGGATTATTGAGTGCAATTGGCATTGCCGGGATGGATAGAGTGGCTCAATTTAATGTCATAGCCACATCTGGAAGGGCTGTAGAAGCCTGTGGAGATATTAACACTTTGGTTTTAGACAAAACGGGAACAATTACATTAGGAAACCGCATGGCGGAAGAATTTATTCCTGTTAAAGGTCATTCTCTCAATGAAGTTGCCCAAATTTCCTTGGCATCCAGTATTTTTGATGAAACTCCCGAAGGAAAATCAATTGTTAAATTAGCCGAATCATTAGGAGCAAAATTGAGTTTTAATCCCACAACTGCGGCAGGAATTGAATTTTCAGCAAAAACGCGTATGAGTGGCATTGATTTACCGAATGGTATCGAAATTCGCAAAGGGGCTGTAGATGCAATTAAAGGATTTGTGCGTTCTCGTAATGGACAATTAACCGCAGAACTTAATACGGCTTATGAGCGAGTTTCTAAATTAGGGGGAACACCATTAGCAGTTTGTAAAAATGATGATATTTATGGTGTAATTTATCTTAAAGATATTATTAAACCGGGGATTAAAGAACGATTTGATCAAATGCGAAGAATGGGAATTAAAACTGTGATGCTGACAGGAGATAACCGTCTCACTGCTTCTGTAATTGCCGAAGAAGCTGGTGTAGATGACTTTATTGCTGAAGCAACTCCAGAGGACAAAATTGAAGTAATTCGCAGCGAACAAGCACAAGGAAAATTAGTCGCTATGACTGGAGATGGTACTAATGATGCCCCAGCTTTAGCACAAGCGAATGTTGGTGTAGCAATGAATTCTGGTACACAAGCTGCAAAGGAAGCTGCTAATATGGTAGATCTGGATTCTGACCCGACAAAATTAATTGATATTGTCACTATTGGTAAACAATTACTAATTACCCGTGGGGCTTTAACAACTTTTTCTCTCGCTAATGATGTCGCTAAATACTTCGCAATTATTCCAGCGATTTTCCCTGGGATTGGGGTAAATGGTTTAAATATTATGGGTTTGGCAAGTACCCAATCAGCAGTTTTATCAGCTTTGATTTACAACGCTTTGATTATTCCGGCTTTAATTCCCTTAGCATTAACTGGGGTGAAATTTCGTCCTCTCACTGCTAACCAACTTTTGCAACGGAACATCTTTATTTACGGATTAGGTGGCGTAATAGCTCCTTTTATTGCTATCAAAATTATTGACGTTTTCATTGTATCTATAGGATTAGCTTAATCAATGACAATTTCTAAAGGTCATCGTGTTCCTCTGGGTCTGTTTTTACTACTTTGCTTGAATTTATTATTAGCACCAGCAGTTCAAGCAGCGACTTCGGTAGCAGAATCGCGTTTTTCGGCTTATACGATTACTTTGTTGGGGCTTGTTACTCTGTGTCTTTGTGTTTATTTGTTTGTGGTGATTTTTCAGCCTGAGAGGTTTTAATATGAACCATATTTTTTATTTCGCGCAGAGACGCTAAGGAGCAAAGGCGCAAAGGAAGAAATATATTTTGTTGTGGTTTTTTAAATTAGGGAGGTTTGAATATGAGTCAGAGACATCAAGTTAGTAAGGCGATTCGTTCGACTTTGGTTTTGTGGGTGATAACGGCTTTTATTTATCCGTTATTTATGTTGATTTCGGGACAAGTTGTTTTTTCTGATCAGGCTAATGGTAGTTTAATTAAAAATTCTCAAGGTGTGATTATTGGTTCAGCTTTAATTGGTCAACCTTTTGCCAGTGAAAAGTATTTTTGGGGTCGTCCTAGCACTACTAATTACAGCACAGCAGACCCTAAAAAGGATGAAGTTGGTGTTTTGAAGACGGGGGTATCTGGTGCTAGTAATTTAGCTCCCAGTAATCCAGCATTACTAGAACGTATTAATGGGAATGAAGGTGAAATTCAGCGACTTAAAAAAGCGGGTATCCAACCTACTGCGGATTTAGTTTATACTTCTGGTTCGAGTCTTGATCCTCACATTACTCCTGAAAGTGCTAAGGTACAAATTGCCAGAGTAGCAAAAGCGCGAGGAGTTGAACCAAAGCAGTTGGAAACTTTAATTTCTCAAAACACTGATGGTCGTTTCTTGGGTATTTTTGGTGAACCGGGAGTAAATGTTTTAAAACTAAATCTAGCAGTGGATAAAATTAGTAAATAAGTAGGAATTTCTTCATGTTTAATCCCTCTACCCCTTCTCCTGACAGTTCTTATATTCGTCCTGCTCGACGCGGAAAGCATAAAATTTTCATTGGTATGGCTCCCGGTGTGGGGAAAACTTATAGAATGCTAGAGGAAGCACATCAACTTAAAAAAGATGGTATTGATGTTGTTATTGGCTTGTTAGAAACTCATGGACGCAAAGATACGGCGGTAAAAGCGATAGGATTGGAGGTAATTCCTAGAAAAGTCATTATTCACAAAAATATCAACCTTGAAGAAATGGACACAGAGGGAATTTTTAAACGCTCTCCCCAACTGGTTTTAGTTGATGAATTAGCGCATACAAATATCCCCGGTTCAGCTAGAGAAAAACGCTATCAAGATGTAGAATTAATTTTAGCAGAAGGTATAGATGTTTACTCTACTGTCAACATTCAACATCTAGAAAGTTTGAATGATTTGGTAGCTAGAATTACGGGTGTTGTGGTGAGAGAACGTATCCCTGATCTTCTCTTAGATGAAGCTGATGCTGTTGTTGTGATTGATGTGACTCCAGAAACTTTAGAAGAACGCTTACGGGAAGGTAAAATCTATACTCCTGATAAAATTGAGCAATCTTTAGAAAACTTTTTTCAACGTCGAAATCTGATTGCTTTGCGAGAATTAGCACTAAGAGAAGTCGCAGATACGGTTGAAGAAGAAGCAAATACTTCCATTTCTGCTGGGCAAATTTGTAATGTCCACGAACGAGTTTTAGTATGTGTATCTACTTATCCCAATTCGATTCAATTATTACGGCGTGGTGCGCGACTTGCTAATTATATGAATGCCAAACTTTATACTCTATTTATTGCAGATCCTGAACGTTTTCTCAGTAAGGAAGAAAGTTTACACATTGATACTTGTGAAAAACTATGTCTTGAATTCGCTGGTGAATTTCTCCATATTAAAAATCACAATGTTTCTCAAACAATTGCCCAAATTGCCGCAACTTATCATATCACTCAGATAGTTATTGGTGAAAGTCAGCAACCTCGATGGAAAAGATTTTTCAAACGCTCTTTTACACAACGCTTGCTGGAGTTAATCAGAAATCAAAACATAGATTTACATATTATCGCTACAGAGAAATAAATTTTAATATTTTTTAATCTATCTTCGATGAGATGCAATTTTTTTCTTTTTCGTCTAGTATAAATATCGAACATTAACTTAAATATCTATTCTCACCAGTTACCCAAATTCTTTGTGTATAGATGCAAGATATTGTAGTTATATGAAGTGTAAAATTTAATTACAAAACTATGCCATAAAAGGCTTTGACTCTTGACCCCTGTTGTATGATTGTTAGTGAATATTAAGGATGCTTTTACCAAATATTAACCTAAAAAGCCGAATATACTCATTATCATTAGTTAGCAAGCTAACATCGAGGTATATATGTTTAACAGAATTTTAGTCGCAGTAGATCGCTCAGAAATGAGCGTAAAAGTTTTTGAACAAGCTTTATCTTTAGCCAAGATCACATCTGCAAACTTAATGTTACTGCACGTTTTATCACAAGAAGAAGAAGGCAGTCCAGAGGCGCTGGTTTTCCCCAATATTGACTACTATCCCGGTTGGAATGAGCAAAGTTTTAAATTATACCAAGAGCATTGGGAAAAATTTAAAAATGAAGGCTTGCAAATGTTACAGTCATGGAGCGCTCAAGCTAATAAATCTGGTGTTAATACGGAATTTACACAAAATACTGGTAATCCAGGACGAATGATTTGTGAATTAGCCATTGACTGGAATGCTGACTTAATTATGATGGGACGACGGGGACGTTCTGGACTGACGGAATTTTTTCTCGGTAGTGTGAGTAATTATGTTTTACATCATGCACCCTGTTCAGTGCAGATTGTTCATGTTCCTATTAGTTCCCAAGCGGTAAATGTTACTTCAGCAGCTACTACATTTAGTAATTAATGCTAATTGAAGCTGCATAGAATCAGATTTCAAGAATTATTAACCGCAGATAAACGCAGATAAACACAGATAAAGAGGGATGAATATTTGTCGGGTGCGTCAGATATCAACAATCTGTTTATTTACAGGATTTATGCCTTCTGACGCACCCGACAACAGATTTTTAGTGTGACACTTGCGTGAAAAATATGAAAACATCAGTTCCACTTTCTTCAACTCATCCAAGTGGAGACAAGCGTTTAAAGATTTTAGACGCAACTATTAAGCGTAATCAATATCAACAAGATGCACTCATTGAAATTCTGCATCGGGCTTCTGAACTATTTGGTTATTTAGAACTGGATTTATTGCTTTACATTTCCCATAGTCTCAAGTTACCACCGAGTCGGGTTTATGGGGTAGCTACCTTCTATCATTTGTTTTCCCTAGCACCGAAAGGGGTTCATAATTGTGTGGTTTGTACGGGTACAGCTTGTTATGTTAAAGGCTCAACAGCGATCTTAACAAATGTGGAACAGTTTACGCAAATTCATGCAGGAGAAACTACTGCAAATGGTCAAATTTCTTTGATGACGGCTAGATGTTTGGGGGCTTGTGGAATTGCCCCTGCGGTAGTGTTTGATGGTGCTATTTTAGGTAATCAAACTCCAGAATCGGTTTGCGAAAAAGTGGGAGAATGGTGGCAAAATGGAACTAAATGAGTTATTAGAAATTGCCCAAACGGAACTTTCTCAACGGAAATCTGTGCAAGTTCGGTGTTGTACTGCTGCGGGTTGTCTCTCTTCTGATTCTCAAGCTGTGAAAGACAATCTCGAAGCATCTGTGAAAGCTGCGGGTTTACAAGATACTGTGCAAGTTTCTGGTGTGGGTTGTATGCGTCTGTGTTGTCACGGACCATTGGTACAGGTAGAAAACCAGGAAAATTCACTCATATCGAAGTTGTATCAAAAAGTTACCCCGGAAAATGCAGCCGAAATTATTGTGGGGGTAAATGGAAAAGTCACAAATTTACAACAGGGTGATTTAAATCAGCCATTTTTTAGCCGTCAATTGCCGATTGTTCTAGAAAACAGTGGTAAAATTGACCCGGAACGGATTCAAGCTTATATTGCGGCTGATGGTTATCAGGCCCTTTACCAAGTGCTACGGGAAATGAAACCTAGTCAGGTGGTAGAAACTATTACTAAAAGTGGTTTAAGGGGACGCGGTGGTGCTGGTTATCCCACTGGTTTAAAATGGGGAACAGTAGCAAAATCCGCCGGTGAGAGGAAGTTTGTAATTTGCAATGCTGATGAAGGTGATCCTGGTGCATTCATGGATAGGAGTGTATTGGAAAGTGATCCCCATCGAGTTTTGGAAGGGATGGCGATCGCTGCCTACTCTATCGGGGCAAATCAAGGCTATATTTATGTTAGGGCAGAATATCCTATTGCTATTCAACGGCTAGAAATTGCTATTCGTCAAGCCCAACACTTAGGGCTTTTGGGTTCACAAATCTTTGACTCTCCCTTTGATTTTAAAGTAGAAATTCGCATTGGTGCGGGTGCTTATGTCTGCGGTGAAGAAACGGCTTTAATGGCTTCCATTGAAGGTAAACGTGGTGTCCCTCATCCCCGGCCACCATACCCGGCTGAGTCCGGTTTATGGGGCTATCCGACGTTAATTAACAATGTGGAAACCTTTGCCAATATTGCGCCGATTATTCGTAAAGGTGCTGACTGGTTTGCTAATATCGGTATTGGTAAAAGCAAAGGCACAAAGGTATTTGCGTTAGCTGGAAACATCCGCAACACGGGTTTAATAGAAGTCCCAATGGGAACATCTTTACAAGAAATTGTCGAGGAAATGGGAGGAGGTGTTCCCGACAATGGTATTGCTAAAGCAGTACAAACCGGCGGTCCTTCAGGGGGATGTATTCCTGCGTCGGCTTTTGCTACACCTGTAGATTATGAATCCTTAACCGCCTTGGGTTCAATGATGGGTTCGGGGGGAATGATTGTCATGGATCAAACTACAAATATGGTAGATGTCGCTCGCTTTTTCATGGAATTTTGCATGGATGAATCTTGCGGTAAGTGCATTCCTTGTCGTGTAGGAACTGTGCAATTACACGGTTTATTAACAAAGATTAGTCAAGGAAAAGGTTCACTAGCTGATTTAGATTTATTGGAGGAACTTTGCGATATGGTAAAACACACAAGTTTATGTGGTTTAGGACAGTCTGCACCAAATCCAGTTTTTAGCACTTTGCGATATTTTCGAGATGAATATTTGGAATTAGTCAGTAGTTAGTGGTCAGTTGTCAGTCGTCAGTTGTCAGTTGTTACTGGTAAGAGTTATTTACCAATTACCAATTACCAATTACCAAATTATTATGACTGTAAAAACTTTAACAATAAATGGGGAATTGATTAGCGCTCGTGAGAATGAAACCTTACTAGAAGCAGCGCAGGAAGCGAGTATTCATATTCCTACATTGTGCCATTTAGAAGGTGTAGATGATATTGGTGCTTGTCGTTTATGTTTGGTGGAAATTGCGGGAAGTAATAAATTACAACCTGCTTGCGTGACAAAAGTGATAGAAGGAATGGAGGTAAATACAAATAGCGATCGCTTACAAAAATATCGGCGGACAATTGTAGAAATGTTATTTGCCGAAGGTAATCATGTTTGTTCCGTTTGTGTTGCTAATGGTAACTGTGAATTACAAGATTTAGCCATAGAAATGGGCATGGATCATCTCCGCTTAGAATATCAAAATCCTCAGCGAACTGTTGATACTTCTCATCATCTTTTTGGCATAGATCATAATCGTTGTGTGCTTTGCACTCGCTGTATTCGGGTCTGTGATGAAATCGAAGGCGCACATACTTGGGATATGGCAGGAAGAGGATCAAAATCTCACGTAATTACTGATTTAAATCAACCTTGGGGAACTTCCCAAACTTGTACTTCCTGCGGTAAATGTGTAAATGCCTGTCCCACAGGAGCGTTATTTGATAAGGGTTCAAGTGTTGGTGAAATGAAACATGATCGGGGCAAAATTGAATTTTTAGTAACTGCACGAGAGAAAAAACAATGGAATTTTTAATATCTAGTATCTCACGCAGAGGCGCAAAGGGAGAAATACATGAATTTTAAATATCTAAAAATCTAAAAAAATGACTAAAATTAAATTAGCAACAGTTTGGTTAGGTGGTTGTTCTGGCTGTCATATGTCCTTTCTTGATTTAGATGAATGGTTAATAGACTTAGCTGCACAAGTAGATCTAGTTTATAGTCCCATTGCTGATATTAAAGAATATCCCGAAGGTGTAGATATCGTATTAGTTGAAGGTGCTATAGCTAATGAAGAACATTTAGAATTAATTTACAAAATTAGAGAACGAACTAAAACAATAATTTCCTTTGGTGATTGTGCTGTTACTGGTAATGTCACCGCTTTGCGTAATCTTTCCGGTGGTGCTGAACCAGCCCTACAATTAGCTTATATTCAAGCAGCCGATATTAATCAACAAATTCCCAATTCACCAGGAATTGTTCCCCCTTTACTAGATACAGTTGTCCCTGTGCATAAGGTAGTACCTGTTGATATTTATTTACCAGGTTGTCCACCTTCTGCACCTCGCATTCGTGCCGCACTTGCACCACTATTAAAAGGAGAAAAGCCGGAAATTGTCGGCCGAGAAATGATTAAATTTGGTTAATTAGTGATCACGACCAAATAAATATCTTCTTTCTTCTTCTTTCTTCTTCTTTCTCCTGACCCCTATTTTTTCTGAGGTAAATTATGTTAACAGCAGCAGATGTGATGACTAAAGATGTGGCAATGATTCGCAGTTCAGCCACAGTCAAAGAAGCAGTTGATTTAATGAAAGCAAGAGATTGGAGAGCATTAATTGTAGATCGTCGTCATGAACAAGATGCTTATGGAATTATCACAGAAAGCGACATTGTTTATAAAGTCATTTCCTACAGCAAAGATCCAAATAAAATCCGTGTTTATGAAATTATGACTAAACCTTGTATTGTCGTCAATCCAGAATTAGGTTTAGAATATGTAGCCAGATTATTTGCTAACCACCATCTCCGCCGTGCGCCTGTAATTAGTGGTAAATTATTAGGAATAATTTCACTTACTGACATCTTAGCCAGAAGTAGTTGTTTAGAACAACCGCGCTCATTTTTGTTAGAACAAGAATTACAAGATGAAATTAAAAAAGCTCGAATTGTTTGTGCAGAAAAAGGCATTAATTCCACAGAATGTGCAGCCGCTTGGGATGTGGTAGAAGAAATTCAAGCAGAAATTGCTCACCAACTCTCTGAAAAACCTCTCAAAACTGCCTTTGAAGATTACTGTGATGAATATCCAGAATTAGCAGAATCTAGAATTTATGATTTGTAATTACTATCCGTAGGTTGGGTAGAACAAAGTGAAACCCAACAAAATCTTTGATAATGTTGCGGAAATGTTGGGTTTCCTTCCGTCAACCCAACCTACAATTTTATATAATTACTAATCACCGATTATTTATGAAAACAATCATTATTGACCCCGTTACTCGCATTGAAGGCCACGCGAAAATTAGCATTTATTTAGATGATGAAGGTCAAGTAAATGATGCTAGATTTCATGTCACTGAATTTCGCGGGTTTGAAAAATTTTGTGTCGGTCGTCCATTTCCAGAAATGCCAGGAATTACTGCGAGAATTTGCGGTATTTGTCCAGTCAGTCACTTATTAGCATCAGCCAAAACAGGCGATCGCATTTTAGCCGTCACAATCCCCAAAACAGCCACCCAATTACGCCGTTTGATGAATTTAGGGCAAATCATCCAATCCCATGCCCTCAGCTTCTTTCACCTCAGCGCACCAGACCTATTATTAGGTATGGATAGCGAACCCGAAAACCGCAATATTTTTGGTTTAATTGCTGCTGAACCAGAATTAGCCAGAGGTGGAATCCGTTTACGCCAATTTGGACAAGAAATCATTGAATTATTAGGAGGAAAAAAAATTCATCCTTCCTGGGCTGTTCCTGGTGGAGTTCGTGACCCTTTAACTGAAGAAAATCGCACTCATATTCAGCAACGGATTCCTGAAGCCAAAGCCACTGTAATTAATGCTATTGAGTTATTTAAAAACCTGTTAAAAACCTATCAAAAAGAAGCAAAAACCTTTGGTAATTTTCCGAGTTTATTTATGGGTTTAGTCAGTCCTGAAGGTTTATGGGAAACTTATGATGGACATATCCGATTTGTTGATAGTGGAGGAAACATCGTTGCTGATAATCTTGATGCTGCTAACTATCATGAATTTATCGGTGAAGCAGTCCAAGCAGACTCTTATTTAAAATCACCTTATTATCTTCCTTTAGGTTATCCTGATAGCAGTGATCATTGTCGTTTAGATAGTGGAATGTATCGCGTTGGACCTTTAGCAAGATTGAATATTTGTAGTCAAATTGGCACACCTTTAGCAGATACAGAATTAAAAGAATTTCGTAGTTATGGAACCGGAACTGTTAAATCATCATTTTTCTATCATTATGCCCGGTTAATTGAAATTTTAGCAGGAATTGAACATATCGAAATTATCCTTGATGCTCCCGATATTTTATCAACTCGTCTCTGTGCTGAAGCTGGTATTAATTGTCTGGAAGCTGTGGGTGTAAGTGAAGCCCCAAGGGGGACATTATTTCACCATTATCAAGTTGATGAAAATGGTTTAATGTTAAAGGCAAATTTGATTATTGCCACGGGTCAAAATAACTTAGCAATGAATCGTAGCGTTGCCCAAATTGCCCGCCATTTTATCCAAGGTGATAACATAAAAGAAGGAATGTTAAACCGTGTCGAAGCCGGAATTAGGGCTTTTGATCCTTGTTTGAGTTGTTCAACTCATGCCATGGGACAAATGCCTTTATTAATAGAAGTAGTAAATAACAATGGTGCTGTAGTTAATCAAATTTGCCGTAATTAAGTATTTAGATCCCCGACTTCTTGAAGAAGTCGGGGATCTGGGGATCTGGTATTTTTATGATATAATTTAAGCTAAACTCATATTACCCAAATTTTATCTATTATTTAGAATGCTACAGTGACCCATATCAAGATTTACAAGGTAAATTTGGCTATCGTCACAAATCAATTATCCTCCCTAATGAGTCTGTCAAATTGCCATCTTTCCCGGAATTAATCTTAGATTTAACTAAAGTATTTCCAGGGGAAAATTAAGTTATAAAATTAAAATTTGCAAAAATTGATAAAATATGCTATTCTAATTGTCAAGTGATATAATGGGATAACTATAACAAGTTACGATATTGTCAGTATAAATAATAAGCGGCTATAGCAGCCGCACCAGTATCTATGCTGAGTTTTCACTCATGTTTACACCTGCTACAATAGGGTCAAAATTTGTGGGAAACCGGGTATTATGATCACAATCTGCTTTTTCTAAATGCGTCCCCTGTAAATTAGCTGTACGTAAATTTGCAGAAAATAACATTGCTCCGCGCAAATCTGCATTTTCTAAATTAGCTTCACTTAAATCAGCAAAACTCAAATCACATCCTCGCAGATTTGCACCACTGAGATTAGCTGTACTCAAATCAGCATAACTGAAATCAGAGCCTTTCAAGTCAAAATTTTGTAGATTAGCTTCTCCTAATTCTGCTTTTTCAAAGTCTCTTTTTCCGACTGCATATTCTTCTACAATCGTAGCAGCACTATTAATTGACTGTTGAAAATTAACTTCAGGCATAGAGCAGCCTCACAATTTATCTAAATTTTTTACGG
Organism: Dolichospermum sp. UHCC 0406; assembly: GCF_009712025.1. Classification (NCBI taxonomy): domain Bacteria; kingdom Bacillati; phylum Cyanobacteriota; class Cyanophyceae; order Nostocales; family Aphanizomenonaceae; genus Dolichospermum; species Dolichospermum sp. UHCC 0406. The sequence continues at coordinate 30,143 of NZ_VILA01000004.1, read as the reverse complement.
AATTCTCAATGCTATCTACATTCATATTATAACGGATATGCAAAAAAATACAGGCTATGTTTACATAAGTTTGTTTTCAGTGTTTTTGTGTCTTATCAGAAATTTCTCAAATCTTTATGCTAGTTTTAAAGCAAAGGATAAATCATCAGGAGAATACTCCCCTTTTTATCCTTCCACGGTCTTTCGCAAACAACTAGCTACAATAAATTCGGTTAATTTGTCAAATTTTCAGCCTTATACAGCTAGTAAACACGCGGTATTAGGCTTAACTCAAACAGTGGCTTTAGAAGTTGCCCAATCAAATATTCGTGTTAATGCAGTATGTCCGGGGGTGATTGATACAGATCTGGCTCGTCCTTTCTTTTCTATTCCTTTTTATCGAGAGTTTATTAACAAACATCCCATGGGTAGAGTCGGAAAAGAAGAAGAAGTTGCTAATGTAGTAGTTTTTCTTTGTTCAGATCAGGCTTCCTTTATTACGGAAGAATACCTTGTCATAGACGGAGGTTTTATGGCTCAGTAAATGACTTCAAAAATAACAATTTATTTGATGTTTCAAAAACATTTAGGAGGAAAATTAAAAATGCCGTGTTGTACTAGATCAAAAGAGTTGAAAAATAATGGTAACTGCAATGGTGATTGGTTATGGCAATGATTTACGTGGTGATGATGCTATTGGACAACAAGTGGCAAAAGCTATCAAAGATTGTTGTTTATCATCTGTGCAATCCATTGCAATTCATCAATTGACACCAGAATTAGCTGCACCTTTAGCAAATGTCAATTTAGCAATTTTTGTTGATGCTTGTATCAATTCCCAATCTGGTCAGGTGCAGGTGCAATCATTATTACCGTCTGAGTTGAATACTATTAATACCCATATTAGTAATCCGTCATCCCTACTTGCCCTTTCTCAAATCCTCTATGGTCATTGTCCCTCAGCGTGGTTAGTCTCAGTCCCAGGAGTGAATTTTGAACTGAGCGATCGCATTTCACCAACAGCAGAAAAAGGTATAGCGATCGCCATAGTTACAATTATGCAAATTCTTAATACAATTGAAAAATAGGGTTCTGTCCAGAAGCAGTGGTGTCAACTTCAGCTAAAAATAGTTTATTTATTGGCTTCCATACCCGCACTGAAATGATGGTGTAGCGTAAGCCATATTTCCGGGCTAATAGCCAAACTTTACTTAAGTAAACTGAGGATTTTTGAGAATTTTTAGTCATCTTTAGATGACTTTAGCTATGAGACTGGGAATTCATTCCCAGAGCGGCTTTTTCCATCAATATTGTACCTCATTCAATAGCATACCGCTATAACTGATTAAGGAGTAGTCATGGAAGCACCTATCAAACCAATCACCAACAAGCCTTACAATATCTTTTGTCCAGAGAAATTAAACCCATTAGATGCCATTTTTGCACCTAAAACTGTTGCTGTCATTGGTGCAAGTGAGAAACCCGGAAGTGTGGGACGGAATCTACTTTGGAACTTAATCACTAATCCCTTTGGAGGAACAGTTTTTCCCATTAATCCTCAGCATTCTAGTATATTAGGAATTAAAGCTTATTCTACTATATTTGATGTTCCTGAAAAAATAGATTTAGCTGTTATTGCCACTCCTGCATCTACAGTCCCAAAAATTATTGCTGATGGCGTTGAGTCCGGAATTAAAGGAGCAATTATTATTTCCGCTGGTTTTAAAGAAGCTGGAGAAAAAGGTATCGCTTTAGAACAGGAAATTATCCAACAAGCACAAAGAGGAAAAATTAGAATTATCGGTCCTAATTGTTTAGGAGTAATGAATCCAATTTCTGGTTTAAATGCTACCTTTGCCAGTAAAATGGCGCGTCCAGGAAATGTTGGTTTTATTAGTCAAAGTGGAGCTTTATGTACAGCAATTCTTGATTGGAGTTTACAGGAGAATGTTGGTTTTAGTGCCTTCATTTCCATTGGTTCAATGTTAGATATTGGTTGGGGAGATTTAATTTATTATCTCGGAGATGATCTCCATACTAAAAGTATTGTAATTTATATGGAATCCATTGGGAATGCGCGTTCCTTCCTATCAGCAGCGCGAGAAGTGGCATTAACAAAACCGATCATTGTCATTAAAGCCGGTCGTACTACAGCCGCAGCTAAAGCCGCAGCTTCTCACACGGGTGCATTAACAGGAAATGATGCCGTATTAGATGCAGCTTTTCGCCGTTGTGGGGTGTTACGAGTCAATAGTATTTCTGATTTATTTGATATGTCGGAAGTATTAGCAAAACAACCCCGTCCCCAAGGTTCACGATTAACGATTTTAACTAATGCTGGCGGTCCGGGAGTATTAGCAACAGATACATTAATTGAAAGTGGGGGAGAATTAGCAGCAATTTCTCCAGAAATAATGAGTTCTTTAAATGAAATTTTACCCCCGCAATGGAGTCATAATAATCCTATTGATATTTTAGGAGATGCTGATCCCCAACGTTATAAAAAAGCCTTAGAAATTATCACAAAAGATCCCAATAGTGATGGGTTATTAGTAATTTTAACGCCTCAAGCAATGACAGATCCTACCCAAATAGCCGAACAATTAAAACCTTATGTACAAATGTCTGGTAAACCAATTTTAGCCAGTTGGATGGGTGGTGCTGATGTAGCTGCGGGGCAACAAATTCTTAATAGTCAAGGTATTCCCACATACTCCTATCCCGATACAGCAGCGCGGGTATTTAGTTATATGTGGAAATCCAGTTATAACCTGCGCGGTATTTATGAAACTCCAGTTTTACCGACATTAACTTGTGATGCTAATACTCGTAATTGTGCTAAAGTGGAAAATATTATTCAAGCTGCAAAAACAGCAGGAAGAACAATTCTCACGGAATTTGAATCTAAGGAAATCTTAGCCGCTTACGGTATTCCTATAGTTGCAGGTTGCATTGCTGAAAGTGCAGATAAAGCAGTTGAATGTGCAGAAAATCTGGGTTATCCCGTTGTTTTAAAACTTTATTCTCAGACTATTACCCATAAAACTGATGTGGGTGGTGTGCAGTTAAATCTGCAAAATGCGGAATCGGTAAAACTTGCTTATCAAAATATTGAAACATCAGTAAAACAGAAAGCTAAAGCCGCAGATTTTCTCGGTGTAACTGTACAACCAATGATCAAAACAGATGGTTATGAATTGATTATTGGGAGTAGTTTAGATCCGCAATTTGGACCTGTATTATTATTTGGTGCTGGGGGACAATTGGTGGAAGTGTTTCAAGATAGTTCTATTGCCCTGCCGCCTCTTAATACTACCCTAGCCCGGCGAATGATGGAACAAACCAAAATTTACAAAGCCTTGCAAGGAGTCAGAGGACGGAAAAGTATTGATATTGCTGCTCTTGAACAATTAATGGTAGAATTTAGTCAATTAGTTGTGGAACAACCTGGGATTAAAGAAATTGATATTAATCCGTTGTTGGCTATTCCTCCCACTCCTATACATCCCGGAGGATTAATTGCCTTAGATGCGCGGGTAGTTTTACATTCTGCTGATGTGGAAAAGCATCAATTACCAAAATTAGCTATTCGTCCCTATCCTAGTCAATATATTAGTAATTGGAAATTGAACAATGGTACACCAATTACTATTCGTCCTATTCGTCCCGAAGACGAACCATTAATGGTAGAATTTCACAAAACCCTATCAGAAGAAAGTGTTTATTTCCGCTATTTCCACATGATTAAATTGAGTCAACGCATTACCCATGAACGACTCACCCGAATATGCTTTATTGACTATGATCGAGAAATGGCTTTAGTTGCAGAATACCAAAATCCCGAAACAGAAAAGCGGGAAATATTAGCAGTAGGAAGATTAACTAAATTACATGGTAGTAATGCGGCAGAATTTGCTATGCTAGTTAGCGACAAATTTCAAGATCAAGGCTTAGGGACAGAATTACTCCGCAGATTGCTAGAAGTTGGTAAAAACGAGAGAAGTTGCTGTATCTATGCTGATATTTTAGCTGATAATTCAGGTATGCAGCGAGTATGTGAAAAACTTGGATTCCAAATCACAAATACAAGTGATACAACAGTATTAAGGGCAGAAATTAAACTTTAAATGGGGTTGGCTGAAAAAATTTTTCAGCAAGTTATAATTAGGTGGACAGGAATCTGTTACAGTATTAGTCTGTAAATAAAAGCTACATAGCATAGATGTTTTTGAATTATGTAACCTATGCCGGCGAATTCCTGTCCTGAAAATGATGCTGATAACGGAAACTCTGATCCCCTTGACTCTATCTTTACTGACCTATCAGTAGATGAGGAATCAGAAGTAAGGATGGATTCCGCGTCTCTACCACCAAGCCGATTTAAAGGCCGTAGAGGCAAAGCTGCTCTAGTTTTAACTATAGTCTGGAGTGGTACTATTACCTTGCATTTAGTTTCCTGGGGTTCGATATTTGTCCTGGGACTAACAACAATGCTAGGTATTCATGCTTTGGGGATTATTTTCGCCAAACCCCGTCACCATTCCCAAGAGATAGAGGGAGATTTGCCTTTTGTTTCTGTGTTAGTGGCTGCTAAAAATGAGGAAGCGGTAATTGGCAGATTAGTTAAGAATCTGTGTAATCTGGAATACGGTAATGGTCAATATGAAGTCTGGATTATTGATGATAATAGTACGGACAATACACCCCAATTACTCGCCCAACTCAAGCAGGAATACCAACAACTTAATGTATTTAGGCGTGATCCTGACGCTAGTGGCGGCAAATCGGGGGCATTAAATCAAGTATTACCGCTGACAAAGGGAGACATTATTGCTGTATTTGATGCTGATGCCCAAGTTACACCGGATTTGCTATTACAAATAGTTCCGTTGTTTCAAAAAGAACGGGTAGGGGCGGTACAAATGCGTAAAGCGATCGCCAATGCTAAGGAAAATTTTTGGACTAAGGGACAAATGGCGGAAATGTTGTTGGATATTTGGTTTCAACAACAGCGCACTGCTATTGGTGGGATTGGTGAACTCCGCGGAAATGGTCAATTTGTCCGTCGTCAAGCTTTAGCAGGTTGTGGTGGTTGGAATGAGGAAACTATCACTGATGATCTGGATTTAACTATCCGTTTACATCTGGATAAATGGGATATTGAATGTGTTTTTTATCCTCCGGTGCAAGAAGAAGCAGTCACCAATGCTACAGCCCTTTGGCATCAACGTAACCGATGGGCAGAAGGTGGTTATCAACGTTATTTAGACTACTGGGATCTGATCCTCCAAAACCGCATGGGGACAAGGAAAACCTGGGATTTGTTGATCTTTATGGTGACAATGTATATTTTGCCAACAGCAGCAATACCAGATATTTTAATGGCGATCGCTCGTCATCGTCCCCCCATATTAAGTCCTGTCACTGGCTTATCTTTGGGAATGTCAGTAGTAGGAATGTTTGCCGGTTTAAAGCACGTCCGTTCCGATCAACAATTTAAACCATCTACCTATTTAATGGTACTTTTACAAACCCTGTGCGGCAGTTTATATATGTTGCATTGGTTAGTAGTTATGAGTAGCACAACGGCGCGAATGTCTTTCCGACCCAAACGCCTCAAATGGGTAAAAACTGTCCATACAGGTGTTGAGAAATAAGGAAATAAAAACCAGAAATTTTGCAGGGTGAAGGATGAATTTTTTATCCTTCATTTTTTTGTATTGGCAACCAAATGTTCAAAGTTTATTTGACACCGGAAACGTACCTTAGTTGTTCCTGGATGTACTGAATGCAGCCCTCTAGCCAACATAATAAACTATCTTTATCAATATCAAATCTATGTTTTCCTCCTTTTTCATGCCATTGAGATGCCATAGCAAAGTGAAATTTAGTTGAATCATCCCAGTCTTTTTGTTCTTTCAAATCAGCATTTTCATCTCCGAAATTATTTGGTTCTGTTGATGATCCAAAATCTTGTACTTCATTAGATTTAAGTAAAGACTCAAAGCTTAATTTTTCTGAAGTATCAAAATCTTTTGTTAGAAATGATTTATAAATATGCCAATGAGGTTGTGCATGGTTATTATCATCCTTTAATACATCCCATTCTGCACGAAATAATGGCTCTTTATCCTCAGTAGCTAATCCTTTAAAAACTCTTATACTGACACCTGAAAACTGGAAACTTTCGGGTTTAACATTTGACTTAGACTTATTAAGTATAGGCAAAAATGTTAAAGATATATTTATCCAGTAGGTATAAGACAGGATTTCTGGTAATAGACGAATTACATGATGTTGCTTGCCTCTATCATCAGTAGCAAATACAATATCCAATCTATTAGTAAGTGCATAAATATAACGCTTTGAGTCTTTTTGCAATTCTATAAATTCTAATTCTTTGACATTCAATACGGGCTTAATACGATTTTTACACCACTGAAGGACTGTCTTAGTATCAGGAACGCAAAATGGTACTGCCTGTTGTCGAGATTTTTTTCCCATCCTTAAAATTCTGAGAGTGAAATTGTACTATCCGGTAGTTGATATAAAGATAGAACTATTTTATTTAGCACTTGGCTATCAAAATCTTCTCCAGAACTAATCAATTTACCAATTTTGTATAAAGATTCGAGGGCATTCAAATCCAAATTTTTAGCCATCAAATCAGGAATTGGCATATTGCTAATATATTTTTTTGACAAATCCCATTGACCGCCACCAATATGATTAGAAATAGAAGCCAGTAAGTTATTTATCAGTGAACAGGAAAGTATTGCAAGGTAGGCTAATCCGATCTTTTTAGGTAGTATATTTCCTTCTTTGGGAAACCAAGCAAATCCCTTTATCACGACATAACTACCAGAATCATCCCATGCAAAAGAACCTGCTTCACCAAAATGTGTGGAAACTAATTTTGGTTGCCTTTCCACCTGCCAAGTTCCATGTCTGCGAAGCATCCACCAGTTACTATCAGTTTTTCCTGGCTTAGATAAAATTTTTGGTTTACTTTCACGTAAATATTTATCGTAATAAGTTCCTACATATTTTTTGAGTTCATCCTCTGATTGAATTTTTGGTATATCTTCCCCATAAGGATAAAAAACATAAAATGTATCAAAAAGTCTTCCTATATTGATAGAGTCATTGATAATTACAGGTTTAAAAAAATTTTTTTCTTTTTTAGGCAAGGCTTCAAAATCATTTTTTTTCAAAATAAAAACTGAGTTTAAACCTGTTGATCCGCCTTCTCTAATTTCAAAAATATCTTTTACTTTTGAGAAATTTTCCAGTTTCTTTAATAAATTAAAAGCCTTATAAGAACGAGGCGACCAACTAATGAGATTTGTACTTAAAGAGGGATTTTCATAAATACTAAATCCATCCTGATCTATAATGTCAAAGGAATTTCTGCCACAGTAGTTATATTTACGCAAAGCACGTAAAAGACCAGAAGATGACTGTAAGCGATGATCAGCCCATAGAGAAAGTGTTGATTCACTTGTTTTAGGAGATTTACCCACTAAAACAGCACTATCTATCTGGGCATTTGAGAAAAGATGATGACTTCCTAATTTTCCAACTAAATAAATATCTACATGAGATATAACTGCCTGTCTGATTTTGAAGTGCGATTCTGCATCCAAAATAGAAGCAGGTAATATGCAACCAATTACACCTTTTGAAGGTAGGCTTTGCACTCCTTTCCACAAGAAAACACTTGAAAGATCAGGAGTTTTCTGCATTAATTTATTTAAAGATTGTTTTACCAACTCTTTTTGTTGTTTATCCATATTATTCCAGGATAAAAATGGAGGGTTCATCAAAACAATATCTGCATCAGCACTCCACTGATTCTGATCATTTAAAGAATCTCGATGTTGTATTTCTATCTCTACTGAAAACTTACTGTTTAACTTGTCTTTTTCATATAGAAGAATAAAGGTTGCCATGTCAATAGCTGCTGGTGAAATATCCCAACCCTCAAGCTTTACTCTTCCTTGATAGTTTTTCAAAGATAATTGTCTTAATACTTCTTTTAGAAAAACTCCAGATCCACAAGCGGGATCGAAAACTTTCAAGTAGGGTGGTAAATCACCTATTGCATTTAATACTTCTTCAACTAAAGTTCTAGCTATTGAAGGTGGTGTGTAATGTATTCCAATAAAATTAGTTTCTTTTTTAACATTGACAGGCTCAGGCAAAAACCCTGGTAGCAAGAGTTGCTCTTGGCTCAATGTATAAGCTTCATAATGTGCTTCTTGAAAGAGCGTACCTGAAGCATGACGGAGTAGTAGAGAAATATCAGGTTTTAAACCATAAAAGCTAGTTCCATCTTTTAGGGTGTTTACCAAAGATTCCCAATCTAAGTTATTAATTGAATGAATAATTGTTTGAATATCAGGAGATAATCCCCACTTTTTTATGTTTAATTGATTGCGATCATCATTATCCGCTACACAAGCAAGTAGATAAAGAAAAGCTCTTAAGGATTGTTGTCCATCAATATGATACCCTAGTATACCCCTGAGAATTCTAAATGTTCGTATCGCAAAGGAAATAATGGATAAATCTCTTGATGGTTGGTCTTTTTGTAGGTATTCGTAGAATTTTTCTAAATTATTTTCAACGCTTTTTTTCGTATAGCGTTCTAGAGCGGAAGGTTTGTTATCCCATCTATGAACTTCAACAAAATCATTAGAGACCCTAACGTAGTGACCAACATCTGAAGACCATGCTAAAGTTCGAGGATCTTCAACATCTGATTCAAGCCCTAAATCTAGACAAAAGTTACCAACTTTACCATTTAGAAGGATAAATTTCCCGCTTTCATTCTGAAGACCAAACAAAGGTACTGGAAGCAACCCAAGTTCAAGCTTCCAGGATTCAAGTGATTTAATCTCCAAACTACGATCCATGCCAATACTTGTCCTATCATAATACTTTTATTCAGTGTATGCTAAATTGAACTATTAGTATGTAAATCTTTACAAAGTTTTTTTGCATCTTGAGTAAAACTGATCAGTCTTAGGTAGTGATGCGATCGCTTATCCTAGAAAATAGATAAATACCTTATCTTCTTATTGAGGTCAGTTAACATGGACATCAGTGTAACTTTAAATGAAATCAAAGCCCTGAGTATTGCCGATAGAATTCAGATTGTACAAGATATTTTGGAAAGTATAGCAGCAGAACAGGCTTATCCCGATTTAACAACAGCGCAAAAACGAGAACTTGATCGTCGGATTACTGATTACGAAGCCAATCCAGATGATGTCATGACATGGGAGGAAATTAAATCGTCAATTAGAGGACAACAATGAATTATGTCCTAGTTTTTCGTCCAGAAGTTCGTGAAGAACTGGATGATGCGTATAATTGGTATCAAAGTCAGCAAACAGGACTTGGTGACGAGTTTTTAGACTGCGTGGATAATATGCTAAATCGGATTTGTCAAATGCCAGAATCCTATGCAGTTGTGTATCTTGATGTTCGATGAACAGTGGTGCGACGTTTTCCCTACGCTATATACTACCGAATTGTGTCAAGTCGTGTGATTGTGACAGCAATTTTTCACAGTCGAAGAGATCCAAAATCATGGCAAACGCGAACCTAAAAGACAGAAGTTAATCGTAACAGCCTAATTATTAATTAACAGAGTGCGATTCTTAGGTCGCGCTTCGCTATCGCACCCTCAAATTAACTCAAAGCATGAAGCGATAGCGAAGCGCTCCGTAGGAATCGCCTTCCGTGGGGTTAAAGTCGGTAATGCGATCGCAAAGTCTATCAATTGGCATTATTCACTCAAATTCTTTGAATAGCTTCATAAGATAAGCCAGTTGATTCTGCAATAATTTCTATGGCTATATTTTGCTCTTTCAAAGCTTTAGCAACTTTCTCAATACCGGACTTCTCACCTTCTTCAAAGGCTGTATCAAATACATTTCTCACCTCTAAATACTGCACTAAACTCTTCTTATATTGTTCATAGCCAAAATCTGTATAAGGATTAAAGTATTTTGCAGCCATAACTACTCCTTCAAGATTATTTTAATGAAATACTCGCTGAATAACTATGTATTTAGAAAACTCTGTCTAATATTTCCTGTATAGCACAAAAAATGGGCGCAAGTCTATCAATTGGCCTGATTAACTCAAATTCTTTGAATAGCTTCATAAGATAAACCAGTTGATTCTGCAATAATTTCTATGGCTATATTTTGCTCTTTCAAAGCTTTAGCAACTTTCTCAATACCTTTCTCAATGCCCTTCTCAATACCTTTCTCAATA
>NZ_VILA01000004.1:0-19691 GCF_009712025.1 Dolichospermum sp. UHCC 0406 | reverse complement strand
TTTGGCAACCTTCTCAATGCCCTTCTCAATACCTTTCTCAATACCTTGCTCAATACCCTTCTCAATACCAGCTTTCTCACCTTCTTCAAAGGCTGTATCAAATACATTTTTCACTTCTAAATACTGGACTAAACTCTTCTTATATTGTTCATACTGCTCCACATTTAAGTGAGATATTTCCGCTATTTCAAACCCTTTCTGAAATATTGGTTCATTTAATATCACGGGTATATGATTAAAACTTTCTAAGTTCTTCAAAAAATACAGCCATTTATCAAAATGCGTTATTAATTCATTTTCTTGTTTATTAAATAATGGCATTTGTAAAAATTTAAAGTTTAACTTATCAAAGAAAATATCACCATCTTGATCTTTTAGACATACATCGCGCCTAAATTTAGATGTTGTATTTTCGTCATACTCGAAATCTAAAATGGCGATAAAATAGACGGGTAGTAAAAAGAAATTCCAATCGCCTTTTTCTGATTGTTCACGAATGGGGAATGTGGAATAAAATAAGGCTCTATCTTTGAAATGCTTGATTTTTGCTTTTTGCATTTCCACGATAAACTTATCACCAGTTTTACTTTCGCAATAAATATCAAATATGGCTTTACGTTCTGCTATGGTATCAGCTAGATTTTCTGGATTTTTAAAGGTTAATTGTTGAATTTGATGATGTATTGGTAGAAGTTGGTTGAGAAAATCCATGAGTAGATCTTTACTGCCTTCTTCTCCGAACAGTTTCTTAAAACCGAAATCTGTATAAGGATTAAAGTATTTTGCGGACATAACTACTCCTCCAAGATTATTTTAATGAAATACTCGCTGAATAACTATGTATTTAGAAAACTCTGTCTAATATTTCCTGAATCAGAACATTAGTATCTAGAACTAGCTTCATGAAATTATCTCAAAAATTTCCTCATCGGTATAACCTGTTTGATTCTTTGCCATCAAATAAGAACGCAAGGCGCGGAATTTGTGGGTAAAGATATAATTATTTATTGTACAGTATCTATCAAGCCTCGGATTACTGATTACGAAGCAAATCCAGATCATGTAATGACATCAGAAGAAATCAAAGCTTCAATATAATCGCTTTTATATGCCAAGAAACATAAATTATTTATTTAAACAGATATTTTTATCTTGATCAAAATCGCTACAATAGCTACCACAGCTAGATTTATTCCCAGTTAATTTTGAAAATTTAGGCAATTAGGATAGCTATTGCTATTTACCTTCCGCCTATTGCACTAAAATTAGTAGACACCTAGCTGAGTTGTACAAACTTTTGAAATTAGGAGTGCATACGTGCCAACACTTGCTAAATACTTGCTGGTTGGATCAGTTGAAGCTTACAGTGGCAAATCTGCAACAGTTTTAGGTTTGTCTCATCAGCTAAAACAAAAAGGTTTGGACATTGCTTATGGCAAACCTTTGGGTAATTTTGTCAAGACATCTGCGGGAACAGTAGTTGAAGAAGATGTCCAGTTCATTACTCATAACCTTAACCTGCCAGACAACCGCATTGCTCCCACCTTATTATCTTTGGATGAAATTACCGTCCAGAAACGCTTACAGGGAGAAGATACAACCAACTATCAAGAGTTACTAGTACAAAAGTATTCACAAATACCAAAGAGTAATTTGGTAATCTTAGAAGGGCCTGCTAACTTATCAGAAGGAAATTTATTTGGATTATCCTTACTGGAATTAGCAGAAAAATTAGATGCTCCTGTACTGTTAATTAGCCGTTATCAATCACTAACTTCTGTTGAGGCGTTATTATTTGCTAAACAGCAATTAGGCAAACGGTTAATGGGTGTGGTAATTAATGAAGTACCTCACGAAAAATTAGAGTTAGTTCACACACTCTTACGCCCATTCCTAGAAAAACAGGGAATTTCCGTCCTCGCAACATTGCCCAAAAGCGATGTCCTCCGCAGTGTGAGTGTAGGAGAATTAGTCAAGCAGTTAAACGCGGAAGTTCTTTGTCGGAGCGATCGCCTAGATTTATTAGTTGAAAGTCTGGCAATTGGGGCAATGAACGTCAACTCCGCCGTCAAATACTTCCGCAAACGTCAGAACATGGCAGTAGTGACAGGAGGCGATCGCGTTGAAATTCAACAAGCAGCCTTAGAAACATCTACTCAATGCCTCATCCTGACTGGACAACTACCACCCCCTGCCTTTATCCTCAACCGCGCTGAAGAGTTAGAAATCCCGATTTTATCCGTGGATTTAGACACTCTCACCACAGTAGAAATCATCGATCGCACCTTTGGTCAAGTTCGTGTTCATGAACCAATTAAAATAGAGTGCATTCGCTCTCTTATGTCTGAGCATTTTGATATTGACCGTTTATTATCCCAATTGGGACTTAATCCAGCGGCAGCAGTATCATAAACTACCCAGATTCCTTTGATTTATTAGAATCAGCAGCGTAAATCCTCTTAATTACTCCTCGATTGGTTTATTTAGTGGGATTTGTTCTGGCAATGCTTCCCCAACTGGTTTAACTTCCTCAATGGTCATATCAGACTTTTCGGCTGCTTCTGCGGCTAATAACTCTGATGTCACTGGATTTGGGGAACTTATTTCTGGTGCATCTGCCGTTTCGCTAGTTTCTTCTATGGCAATAACCACCTCAGTTTGAATGATCTCGACTACAGTTTCGGTTTCTCCTGTGATAAATGACTCGGAAATCACCACCTCAGTTTGAGTGATCTCTACCACAGTTTCCGGTGCTGTTGGCGGAATTACCTGTTCTTCCTCCATAAAAGTGGGTGGAGTTGGTGCTACTTCTACCACTTCCAAAATAGGAGATTGAGAAAAAGTATCCGCTGATAAACTTTCAGTTGTAATTGCTGGGGTAGCAGTTACCGACTGATCTGGTAATACTGACGGTGGCGTTGCTTCAGTTGGAGTTGTTTGTAAAATCTCTTCAGCAGTTTTGATCACAGGCTTTTTGTTCACAGTCTGCTGTATCTTCGCTTTAGCACCACCAAATACACCAGCAACGAAGCTTGATAACTGTCCAAATTTCTCTTTCACAGAAAACTTTGACATTTGCGATTGGAAACTAATCTTAATTAGCTCAGGACTGGGGAGAGGAGTTTGTTGTCCTGCGGGAGCAAGTTGTCGCCGTAATGAGAGAGTTTGCCAGCCAAACCATACCAACAGTGCCACACTAGCTACATGACCTAGTAACAGCCCCCCAGTAATTCGAGATGCAAAAATCCATAACACTAAAGCGTAGAATAGCCCAACACCACTCCAGATAAAATCATTCTTGCGATGGATTTCTGGAAAAAAGAAGGCTGATAGATAAATGGCGAGACTGCCAAAACCGATTACCAACGCTAGAAGATAAGCCAGCATTTTTTAATCCTCCTTACTATTTAATTCGAGAAAGGGAACAGGGGGTAGGGGAGTAGGGGGAGTAGGGGAAGTAGGGGAGTAGGGGAAGTAGGGGAAGTAGGGGAGTAGGGGGAGTAGGGGAGAAATTTCTTCCTTCTTCCTTCTTCCTTCTTCCTTCTTCCTTCTTCCTTCTGAACTCCTGATAGCGAAGCGTGGCGTTAGCCATACTCCTGAACTCCTGCTATATGTATTTTAATTTTGCAAAATTTGGGACTAAATTGTGGACTTCAATACAAATTAAAATTAATTCATTGATGTGAGTGATGATTTCTTAAATTTTAGAAAAACTCTTAATATCTTCTTTAGGAGTGAAGCGAAAATCTCGGACTACCCTTAAAGAGAAAGGATCTGCAAGAGAAAGAGCCAAACCCAAACAAAAGATTTAAACTGAACTATGACACTACAAAGCTTTGGTGTGATTGGATTAGCAGTTATGGGCGAAAATATCGCACTTAACGTAGAAAGAAATGGCTTCCCAATTGCAGTTTACAACCGCTCTCGTGAAAAAACCGATGCCTTCATGGCGCACCGCGCCCCAGGACGGAACGTTAGAGCCGCTTTTAGCCTCGAACAATTTGTCGCCTCATTGGAACGTCCCCGCAAAATTTTGGTGATGGTACAAGCTGGTAAGCCTGTTGATGCGGTAATTCAACAGCTTAAACCTTTGCTACAAGAAGGTGATATCATTATTGACGGTGGTAACTCTTGGTTTGAAGATACCGAAAGACGCACTCAAGAATTAGAACCCATCGGTTTACGCTATATCGGTATGGGTGTGAGTGGTGGTGAAGAAGGAGCTTTAAATGGACCTTCTCTCATGCCCGGTGGCACAAGAAGCTCCTACGAGTACCTATCCCCCATTTTCAACAAAATCGCGGCTCAAGTTGATGATGGTCCCTGTGTAACCTACATTGGTCCTGGTGGTTCTGGACACTATGTAAAAATGGTTCACAACGGTATTGAGTACGGCGATATGCAGTTAATTGCAGAAGCCTACGATCTGCTGAAAAATGTGGCTGGTTTAAGTCCAGCACAACTCCATGAAGTCTTTGCTCAATGGAATACAACTGACGAACTCAATTCATTTTTGATTGAGATTACCGCGAATATTTTCCCCTACGTAGATCCTGATACCAAGATTCCCCTCGTTGATTTGATTGTTGACGCAGCCGGTCAAAAGGGAACTGGTCGTTGGACTGTACAAACTGCTTTAGAATTGGGTGTAGCTATTCCGACAATTACAGCAGCGGTAAATGCTCGAATTCTCTCTTCAATTCGAGATGAACGGATTGCTGCTTCTAAGGTCATCACCGGACCAAATGCTAAGTATGGTGGTGATATTGCCGCTTTTGTGAACATGGTGCGTGATGCTCTTTATTGTTCCAAAATCTGTTCTTATGCTCAAGGTATGGCGCTGTTATCTACAGCTTCTAAAACCTACAATTGGGAATTAAATCTGGGCGAAATGGCGCGGATTTGGAAAGGTGGTTGTATTATTCGCGCTGGTTTCTTGAATAAGATTAAGAAAGCATTTGACGAAAATCCCGCTTTACCTAACTTGTTGTTAGCGCCTGAATTTAAGCAAACAATTCTGGATAGACAAGCTGCTTGGCGTGAAGTAATTGTCACTGCTGCTAAATTGGGTATTCCTGTTCCAGCTTTCAGTGCTTCTTTAGATTACTTCGATAGTTACCGCCGCGATCGCTTGCCACAAAACTTAACTCAAGCACAACGGGACTACTTCGGCGCTCACACCTACAAACGAACTGACAAAGAAGGATCTTTCCACACTGAGTGGGTTCCTATTGCTGAAGCTCAGAAGTAAAACACTTCTAGTTAAACTTTCAAGTTAATTCTTGCCATTTATTTCGGCAAAATTGCCTATAGGGGCGGGGAAACCCCGCCCTTAATTGTGAGATTAAGAATCAAGATTTAAGGTGGATAGTCCAAAAAATTGGCGTTGGTGAATGAAGGTATGATTTTTATCACGCAGAGGCGCAGAGTCACGGAGAGTAAGAGTTTGAGAAATAGAATGTTTGATTTTCATACCTCAATATGGCTATCGCCACGCAGGCTATCAGCAACGTCAAAAATTCTACATAACACCTGGATATAAACGATATCTGAATTTAAAATTTTTATTGTTATTCTCTGGATGTTATATTATAGTATCTTCAAAATGTTTGTGATTGCTTCACCATCGGTAAGGTTGCTTTTAACTCATGATGAAAGAGTTCTTAGAAAGATATGAAAAAGCAATGAATCTTGATAATCAAGAGTACAATAGCTATTTCATCGAGTGCAAGGATCGGGCAGATTTTTTATTATTTGATAGTCAAATTGTTTGTGAAATAAAAGAATTTTCGAGTATCGAAATTAAGGAGAAAGTAGAAAAACTGGCTCTTAAAGTTCCCATCTCTGATCAAAACTTTAAGCGTGACTTTTATAACAGTATTAATAAAGTATTGAGAGATGCAAATAATCAGATAAAGGACAGTAAAGAAGTTCTCAATTATCCTGATGCTCTGGGACTAGTTATTCTAGAAAATCTGATACAGAGCGACTTATCTGTTTTGTCTCTAATAGATGCGTCCAACAGAAAAATGCTAGGTGGTTTGGAACACATTGACGGTGTGCTGTGTTTAGATATAGTCAACAACTTCTCAGATTCTGATGATAAACCTGTTAGACTATCGCAACTTGTTATACGAGATACGGAGAAATCTATCAAACTAAGCGAGTTGTTACAAAAGCTAATGAATGACTTTTGTGATCATTCAGATATACCATTCAAAGATGGATTCGTTATTAAGGAAGGAGAACAGATTTGGCAAACAAATCAAAACGGTAAGTACCTCGCTTATAAAGCTAAGTGTGATTTGATAACTCCCACTAGTGAAATTAAACTTAACTGGAAGAAACAACTAGCAAACTTTCTGGATAAGTGGTGGTGGGTTATTCCTTTCCCAGTTATTTTATATGACTGGTTTATACGTTAATGCGATCGCCGATCTTGTAAAATGCGTAAATGAAATGTAACGCACCTTATTTTTGTTATACCACTTATCGCTATTTGGCATGAGTTGAAAAAGCGATCGCATATTTATTTACAGCTTATACTGAGAGAGCTTTTTTACAACTTGTCCGACTTTTCAAACACCCTCTAAGAGTCAATGATAACTTTAAATATTATACGAACACGTAAATGCTGAACCTTTTTGAAACAAATAAAGTATTTTGATATGAGATACTAGTGTGTTAATTTTGACAAATAAGCCAGGGATTTCCTTCATGCAGAAAGTGTGATAGAAAAAAGAATACCCGAAATCCGATAAAAAGGTTTTAGGGAAACAAAACAATGTCATGGTTCTATTGTCTTCTCTTCTTTACATGATAGTTGGTAATGGTTGGGTGAGATAATGTGAACAGATACAGGGTTTTTGGGCTGCAATTTAGCATTATTAATGGTGGGTATTGTTGGGTTTCCTTGTGTCAACCCAAACTACAAATTACTACTTTTTAATACCTTTAATAAATGCTGTTCTTGCATCAATAATGTGAGGCATCAAAACACAACTTATCAATAAATCTATATCTAAATCTGGCAATAATTCACTTTGATTAATTTGCTCATAATTATCATTTTTAAGATGATATAAATACAATTGATTATTTTCCCAAAACCAGACTTCGGTAATATTAAACCTTTTATATTTTTCTAGTTTGTCAATACTGCCACTGGTAATATTAATTTCAATTGCTAAATCTGGATTTTCTTTTCTTTCTCCGATGTAATAAGATTCATCAGGTTCAAAGGAAGCATTCTTTTCTTTTGCGCGACGAGTAGCACTACCTACTGGAATAAAGTTTATCCCTTTTTCAAAAAGATATGCTTCTATCAAAATAGCGATAATTTTTTTGATATTTTCGTGTTCTTCACCAAGTGTCATAAATTCGATGTACCCATCAAGATAAGTTATCCGCAAATTTCCTGCGTCTGCGGTTAAGGTTTTTATTATTTCAAATTCCTTCCAGGTGTAATAACCAGGTAGAAGAAATCGCTGTTCGGAAATTGTGGTAGTTTTGTCTAGGATTTGGAGAGTCATAGTAATTTTATGGTTATGACTTTAATCTTGATTATAACTCATGGTCGGGTGATAATTCTCAGGTGAGGTGAATCTTTCCAGGTGTATCTGTCATGCGGCGAACTGCTTGCAGCAGCGCTAGTTCCCTCCGGGACGCACTCGCGTTCGCTATCGCTCTACTAATCCCTAGTAATGGTTGAGTGAGATCATGTAAACAGATATAGGCTTTTCGGGTTGTAATAAGTGCGTTATTAATGATGGGTTATATTACTGTTAACTCATCTTCAAGAACTTTTTAAGGTGAAATCCAGTTGTCTAATTTTAGCTCGGAAATTCGGCTATAATGACGAGTGTTGTTAGTGACTAAAATATAGTTTCTAGTTATTGCCACACTAGCAATTAATAAATCAAAATCTGCTACTGGTTGTCCTATTTTTCTAAGTTCTGCTTTTAATTCTCCAAATTTTTTGACAGCATTATTATCTAAATGTATAACTTCAATATCTTGGATAAATTTTTCTGCACGAGTTAAATTTTCTGCTACTTTTTGAGAATTGTAAGCACCAAAATACAATTCAGCAACGGTGATGTTGCAAATAGAAATTTGCTCCCATCCTATTTGTTGAATTTTCTCTCTGACGGAATTAATGTTTTTAATCCAGTAAATGCAGGTGTCAGTATCTAATAAATAAGTCATAAGCTAATATCGTAATTAGAAATAGTCCGGCTATCATAAATCTCTTTGACTATTTCTGCTGCTGTGCGTTCATCTTCCCAAGCACTATGTTTTTCTAGAAATGTATCTAGTGGATGTGATTTTTGTTTTTGGGTAGATGAGAAAGTTATCTCATTTTCTATGAGTTGACTTTCTGGTTTTGGATAACGTTTTTTAAGTAATTGAATAAAATCAAGTAGTAAGATTTGCGCTTCTTCTGTTAAGGTGTCAATATCTTGAGATATTTCTGCAATTTTTATTACCATGATTAACTCCTCAATTGAGTAAATTTTTTCGGTATACTCCTATTATAAACTACACCCCAAAGATCCCCGAGTTCTTTTCAAAATTTCTCTATCATATCCAATGTCATGGGTTCAACGCAGATTAAAAGACTATCCACAGAAAGTCCATTTCGTGCTGATATAGGTACTTCAACTACCGCAGGTGAAATGCGGGGGTTATTCAGTTTTGCGGAAGTAAAAGGTAAAACTGTGACTTTGCTGCGTTCGTTGTTAAACAAAGTCCCAGAAATTATCAGTGCTGGACGAGTTTTTTGAATTTCTGTACCTACGGATGGGTTAAATGTTACTATCCAGATGCTTCCCATTCGGTAATCGCTATGTTTTGCCATTCACTTTCCCAACCTAATTCTAATTCATCAACCAAAGCGCAAGCTGCGGCTAGTGCTTCATTTTGTTTTTGTTCTTGCCATTGTTTCAAGAGACTTTCAATTAACGCACTACGGTTATCAACTTTTTGGTCAATGTAATTTAGTAGTTCATCTGGCAATGAAATTGAGATTTTAGCCATATCCTACCTACAGTCATACTATAAGTAGTATAGCCTAATTTGATATTTTTAGTCTAGTAGTTTGTAAATATAGGATTGGATTTAGTGCGGGTGATAATTCTCAGGTGAAGTGAATGTTTCCAGGTGTATTTGTGATGGTTTTATTGTCTTCTCTTATTTACACGATAGCTGCGATCGCCGTACACATGGCTTGTGATGATTGGGTGAGATGATGTGAATAGATACAGGGTTTTTGGGTTGTAATAAGTGCGTTATTAATGGTGGGGTATGTTCCCAAAATCATTAAATATTATTAAATTTTCGTTGTTATTAATTGATTTGCCATATCATAATACGCTGTATACTAAAAAAGCTAAACAACAGAAAAATAATTATGAAATTTCAAATAACTCCAGAAAATACCCAAAATAAATGTGCTTTATTGGAATATTTTAGGGAATTAGGAAATGAAAAACTTTCTGAAATTAAAAGAGAAGTCGATAATGAAGAATATCAAAAAAGCACTAAAAAATATCAAAAAGGTACTAAAAAGTATGACAAAAATACTAAAAAATATAAAGAAAAAATTACTAGTGATATCAATACAGCAATAAATACAATCAAGAAGGATTTTTTCGATGAAATTATTAAAGCTGCAATTCAAGATAATTGGGATGATCAAGATAAATTGTCCTCACTTCTTTTCACTACTTATTGCACTCATGTAGTAATGCTTGATTTACGTCATGAAGTGTGGCCTTATGAATATATGGCATTTTCTCGACGAATTGGTGAACTTTGGGAGGAGTTTGTTAAGTTACCATTTTTGTACCCGCCAAAAGCAGCGGACTTAACCTCTTTTGAACCAAAAACTTTTTCTCAAGTCAGAGAAAATATCAAAAGCGATACGGAAAAACACATTAATATCTTACCGATTTCTCAAGAACAAAAAATTAAACTCATCAATGATTTTGAAAACCTGTGGTTAGTTATTGATTCTGGAAAAATTAGTCTTAAATTAGATTTTCATGCTATTATTAGAAAAAAAAGATTCAATATAGATTTTAAAAGTGGATTTGGCTCAAATGAAAAAGGAAATACTAACCGACTACTTATGGTACCAACTATTTATTCTAAATTATTAGAAGATGAATATAGTAATATTTTGCTCGTTCGTGCTAAAGAAGAGTTGAATAATAATTACTTTAAACAGTTAAAACAATCTGGGGTTTGGAATGCGTATTGTGGTGATGAAGCTTATGAAAAAATTGGTGATTTTACAACTTTTGATATCCAAACCTGGATAAATTCAAATATTGATTGGCAAAATGATTTATTAAGTACAACAGTAAGTGATTTTCAGAAATGTAATTTAATGGGATATCTACAATGGTAAGAGAAACAAGATATAGAGATAAATACCAAACTTATTTTACATCAGATCAAGCTTTATCTTCATATATGGTTTCACTATTGAGACTAGAAGTGAATGATAAACTACTTGAACCCTGTGCAGGAGAAGGACATCTTTTAGCAGCAGCACTTGATATTAATAAAGATATATCATCTGTCGCTTATGAGTTACATCCTGAACACGCAAAAAATCTCAAATTAAAGTTTAGTAACTTAAAGAATGTAGAAATAAGAGAAAGGGATACTATATTTTGTCCAGATTTAGACCTTTGTGAGTCTTTTGATCACAAATTTACAAAGATTTTGGGCAATCCTCCCTATGGAGGTTGGCAAGAATATGAGCGTCGTACAGAATTAAAAAGAAAATATCCGGGATTTTATATTAAAGAGACATATACTGTTTTTTTGCTACGTTGTCTCAAATTACTTGCACAAAAAGGAAGACTTGTATTTATTATTCCTGACACTTTTTTGTATCTTCACAGTTATATTACTATTAGACGTTATATTCTCGAAGAATTTACAATTGAAAGTATAGATGTCTTTCGTTCATCTCTATTTCCTGGTATTTCATTTGGTTATGCTGGTCTTTGTATTATTTCTATATGTGCTGAAAAACCGAAATACAACCATTCTTTTTCTGTAAAATTTGTTGACTCTTTAGGAGATTTTACAGAATCCCCAAATATGGAATCTAATGGTAATAATATCATTCAGAAAGATATTTTTGATAATGAATCTCTATCCATTTCTATATCGGCTAATGAATCAGTTTTTAATAAATTGTCAAATAATATAATTAAAATGGCTGATATTGCTGACTGTGTGACAGGTTTCTACTCAGGAAATGATAGAGTTTTTCTGCGGAAAGCATCTGTTTTAGTCAAAGGTTCTGCTGATTATTTAGTCGTTAATTCTAGTTCTATTGAAACTAAACCTTCTACATTAAAAAATCCTTTAAATGGAATAGAAGGATCAAAACATTTTATTCCTATTCTAAAAGGCGGTGGTTATAATTTTATGAAACCAACTCAATGGTATGTAGATTGGAGTCAGGATGCAGTTGAACATTATAAAACAAATAAAAAATCAAGATTTCAAAACTCATCCTACTATTTTAAAACAGGAATTGGCTTTCCTATGGTGACATCTAAACGTCCTACGGCTGCATTAATTGAGGAAAGTCTTTTTGATCAATCTATAGTAGGAATTTTTCCTAAATCTTCAGTTGATTTATATTTTCTATTAGCTTATTGTAACTCGCCAGTATTTTGGGTTTGCTTAAAAGATATTAATCCATCTGCAAATAATTCTGCTAGGTATATTTTAAAAACTCCTGTAATTTTACCAGATGAGGATACTCTAAAATATATCTCTTTGAAAACTCAAGAATTACTAGTAGAACTCAAACAAGGTAATAAACAAGTATTATGTGAAATTCTACAACAAGAAATTATTGATTCTATTATGAAATACGTTCATAAGCAGGTATCTCATAAACTAGTAGATACATCTGTTATCAATCTCCTTTCACCGTTCTAAAATTATAGAATGTGTTTGTCTTGTTGTCACATAAAAACTAGCCTAATTTGATATTTACCAGGTAGAAGAAATCGCTGTTCGGAAATTGCGGTAGTTTTGTCTAGGATTTGGAGAGTCATAGTAATTTTATGGTTATGACTTTAATCTTGATTATAACTCATGGTCGGGTGATAATTCTCAGGTGAGGTGAATGTTTCGGTGGTGTATCTGTGATGGTTCTATTGTCTTCTCTTATTTACATGATAGTTGGTGATGGTTGGGTGAGATGATGTGAACAGATACAGGGTTTTCGGGTTGTAATTTAGTGTTATTAATAGTTTGTATTGTTGAGTTTCCTTGCGTCAACCCAACCTAATTACTCATATTTCTAAATCCTCATCTAATATTGTTTCAATATCTCTTGCACCATGAATAACTCGCAAAATATCAATTTCTGATTCAGTGATACGATAAAAAATGAGATATTTTCTAAATCCTTTAATTGATTGTTGTCGAATATCTGCTAAATTGGGATGGGAAAATTGACAGAGTTTTCCCATTGCTGGAGTTTTAGCTAATTGTTTAAATGTTGTTTCTGCTGCTATTAAAAACCGGTCGGAAACGTCTAAACTGTCTTCTGCTATGTAGGTAGCTAAATCTATCAAGTCGCGGATAACTTGAGGTCTTTTTTTAATTGCAAACATCATGGCTAAATTGCACTTTGACGTTTGTTAGTTTTTTCACGAACTGCTTGACGAATATCTTCCCAATCTTGTGCAGTCATTTCTGTTGCATTTCCTGAGTTTAATCCTTCTAAAAGCATGGTTTGTAATCGTTCGTTTGCTCTGTGTTTTTGGTCTTGTCGCACTAATTCTCGAAAATATTCACTGACGCTGCTGTAACCACCTTGCGCTACCTGTTCTTCTATATAATCGCGCATGGTGTCAGGTAAGGAAATATTCATACTTTTCATAATGTGATTTCAGTGAATCTTCTTTTCTATAGTATGGCAGTTTCTGTCATTTTCTGCCATGATAACAGTGATGATGATTTGTAAAGTATTGTAAATATTAATCAATGAGTTTTCAAAATCACCAAATTTAGTTTCAACCTAACCTACTTGCTAATGATGAGTTAAAATAAAAATATTGTCTACTCAAATGGGAAGATTTATGGAGAACTTACTACCTCAAAACATTTTACAATTAACTACTGCCGAAAGAATCCAATTAGTCCAAGATATTTGGGATAGTATCACTGTAGATGCTGATAATGTAACTATTAGTGATGCTCAAAAACAGGAATTGGAGAGACGTTTAGAACTTTATTATCAAAATCCTCATCAAGTTTCTAGTTGGGAGGAAGTGAAACAAAAATTTAATCGTTAGTTAATATATGACTTACAAAATTTTCATTACACCAGAAGCAGAACTTGATTTAGAGGATGCTTATAATTGGTATGAACAGCATACTGTTGGATTAGATTCTGAATTTATTCGTGTTGTTGATGCTAGTTTTTCAACTATTCAACGTAATCCTTTTGCTTGTCCAATTGTTCATGAACAAGTTAGAAAAAAGTTAATTCGGAAGTTTCCCTATGGATTGCTTTACATTATTATAGATGAAACAATTTCTATTATTGGTTGTTTTCATGTTAAACGTGATCCGCAACAATGGGAAAGGCGTTTATAAGATTTAATTCATGTGATAATTCGCTCCAGTAATCCCTTGTAATAGTTGACTGAGATAATGTAAACAGATACATGGTAAGGTTTTCGGACTGCGAACTGCTTGCAGCAGCGCTTCGCTATCGCTCCAGTAATCCCTAGTGATGATTAGATGAGATAATGTGAACAAATACAGGATTTTTGGGTTGTAATAAGTGCGTTATTAATGATGGGTTATGTTATTGTTAACTCATCTTCAAGAACTTTTTTAAGGTGAAATCCAGTTGTCTAATTTTAGCTCTGAAATTCGGCTATAATGACGAGTGTTGTTAGTGACTAAAATATAGTTTCTAGTTGTTGCCACACTAGCAATTAATAAATCGAAATCTGCTACTGGTTGTCCTATTTTTCTAAGTTCTGCTTTTAATTCTCCAAACTTTTTGACAGCATTATTATCTAAATTTATAACTTCAATATCTTGAATGAATTTTTATGCACGAGTTAAATTTTCTGCTACTTTTTGAGAATTGTAAGCACCAAAATACAATTCAGCAACGGTGATGTTGCAAATAGAAATTTGCTCCCATCCTATTTGTTGAATTTTATCTCTGACGGAATTAATGTTTTTAATCCAGTAAATGCAGGTGTCAGTATCTAATAAATAAGTCATAAGCTAATATCGTAGTTAGAAATAGTTCGGCTATCATAAATCTCTTTGACTATTTCTGCTGCTGTGCGTTCATCTTCCCAAGCACCATAATCCCTAGTAATGCTTGAGTGAGATAATGTAAACAGATACAGGGTTTTTATAGACTAATTCGCCATCATTTGATATAATGTAGAACGACAATCACATTATGATAAGAACCATGTCACAAACTGGATTAAATCTATTCATTCCGATGGAGTTATTGATTAACTCTTTAAATGCGCTAAGTTTATCAGAAAAACGAAAGATTTCACAACTTCTTAATGAAGCGATCGCTGATGCTGAAGAGGAAAATTGGCAAGAAGATGAAGAAACTAAAAAAGAAATTCAATTAGTCCGTGATGAATATGCGAATGGTAGTTATAGTAAATTTAGTAATATCAAAGAACAGTTAAAACAAGGAGCTATTAAAAGAGCAGAACGTGATTTAGGATTAGTTGAAGAGTGGTTTAATTTGGAAGAGGAAGCGTGTTAAGTAAGGGAAAAATAATCTATCCCCAGCGTGGTGAAATCTACTTGGTTAATTTTGATCCAACTATCGGTTCAGAAATCAGAAAAACACGACCAGCTTTAATTTTACAAAATGACGTTTCTAATCAATATAGTCCTGTAACTATTGTAGCTGCTCTTACTTCTCAGTTTACAGAACCTTTGTATCCTACTGAAGTGATAATTAAAGTACCAGAAGGAGGTTTACAGGTTGATTCTGTTGCGCTTCTTAATCAAATTCGTTCTATTGATAAACAACGATTAATTAAACGGTTGGGTGTTCTGGAATCAGTCACAATGGAACAGGTAGATAGAGCAATTCAGATTAGTCTAGGTTTAGTGAATTTAACATAAATGAATATTTCCAGGTGTATCTGTGATGGTTCTATTGTCTTCTCTTATTTACATGATCGCCCTAAATATCCCTAGTAATACTTGAGTGAGATAACGTAAACAGATACAGGGTAAGGTTTTCAGGTGCGAACTGCTTGCAGCAGCGCTAGTTCCCTCCGGGACGCTTCGCGAACGCTATCGCTCTAAACATCCCTGGTAATGCTTGAGTGAGATAATGTCAACAGATACAGGGTAAGGTTTTCGGACTGCGAACTGCTTGCAGCAGCGCTAGTTCCCTCCGGGACGCACTCGCGTTCGCTATCGCCCTAAACATCCCTAGTAATAGTTGAGTGAGATAATGTGAACAGATACAGGGTAAGGTTTTTGGACTGCGAATCGCCCCACTAATTCCCAGTAATAGTTGAGTAAAATAATGTAAACGCCATCAACTCACCCGCACTGGCGGTAGTTTCCCCACGCTTCCAGGCGAAAGAATCACGCTGAGAATTACTGCGTAACATGATCGGTTCTAACATCGCCGCAGCACGGACTACAATTATCCTATAACTTTAAAAGCGGTTATTTAGTTTAATAAAATTCTCGCCCTGGGGTCGGGAACTCTAAATTGTGATCAAGCCTAATTCTCGCTCATTCACGTTTTGAAGGCCGTATCCAACTCTTTGCTCCAAGGAGTACCCAAGGCTCACATATCCATAGTATCTAAGATTTACAGGTTTGTCAAGTCTTTAAAATAAATATTTCAAATTTCCGTAACTCTAAGTTATATACTCATCTTTAACGCATCTGTCTTATGACATAATTAATACTGAAATTTTTAACATGATTAACCCTACTACCTATGATAGTCTTTGCATAGTTTTTTCTGAATCACACCTTTCAACGTATTTGAATGCGACCAATGAAGATAAGCTAGAAGCATTGAAACTATATACACTGAATATGAGTTTATCAGAATCTCTATATTCATTCCTCTGCGTATTTGAAATAGCTTTACGAAATCGTATTAGTAATGTAGTTGTTAAAGAATTTGGGGATAATTGGTTTGAGGAAAAAGCAGGTAAGTGGTTAAATGGAAAAGCTGCAACGGAATGGCACGACAAAAATGGTAATACTCAAAGAGCAAGATTATTAAAACAGATAGACACAGCAAAGGAAGAAATTAACAAGCAGAATAAAAAAATTAATAACCCAATGTACCATAAAATAGTTACATCAGATACTTTAACTCCAGAGCTAAACTTCGGGTTTTGGACAGAAATTATGGGATCTGACTATGACAGAATTATATGGCATATTGTTTCTCCTCGTTATATTCATGAAGTTTTTCCAAATGCTCCTGAAAAACACAATTTTATGCGCGACATGAAACGAATAAGAAGAATTTTAAACGAAATAAGGATTATACGTAACCGTGTATTTCATCATGAACCTGTTTTTAATACTAGAAACTTATCATTTGATGAATTACTGACAACCTACGAAAATGCTAAGAAATTACTAGGTTGGTTAAGTGAAGACGCTTTATGTTTTTTTGAAGAAAATAATCAATTTGAGAAATTGGTAAATTCAATACCATCTAGCATGAGATCACTATCATAATATAATACCCCCATCCAATCAAACATTCAAATGGGAGTAATATCTCTTAATGCACCAACACGATCACAGCGAACTGCTTGCAGCAGCGCTAGTTCCCTCCGGGACGCTTCGCGAACGCTATCGCTCTACTAATCCCTAGTAATGGTTGAGTGAGATGATGTGAACAGATACTGTACTTACTAATTTAAACCTACAAAATCTAAATACTTATTTCTTCGTAATTTAAAATTATTTTAATGACAATATTTTCAAATTCTTTATTAATTTCTGCAATTTTTGGTAAATCCTTCTCTGGCAATTTTCTAAACTTATGAACTATTAAACTTCTAACAGCGTACAAAGCTAAAGCCAAGCTATCTTTTTTCTCACTATTAAATGCTACAAGTAAGTCATTACAATAAAGAAGTAGATTGGTTTTAGTATTTCCATCAAAATGTTTTTCTAAAGTAGCTATTAATTTAGATATTCTTTCTTTTTCACTAGAAATAGATGCTATTGATTCCTTAAGTTCATATATATTTTTATCTGTATTGTTCTGGAAATTATTGATTATATCTGAAAAACTTTTTTCAAAAATTATCTCTATAATTAGTTCAATTACTTGGTAAAGAAGATAAAACCGAACCAAAGGATGTTCCTCTGTTTTTAACAAACTTTTGAAAAGTCTATGTAGATAAACTTCTCCTTGTAAATAGGATGAATTTCTCTGAAGTATCAATCTAGTATCACCAGGAGATTGAAAATTAGCTCTACTATTAATTTCTTTAAAATTATCAATAGGTTGACAGTAGTAATAACTATATGAATATAAAGAAGTAAGGTAATTATCAATATGAAAATTATCAAGTTTTTGAATTTGAGTATTAGATAAAACTAATATTATTATATCATCTCCGTAAAATTCTGTTAATCTATAACTGTCTATAGTTTGGAGATATGGAGTAAAAGTTTCGTACTGTTCTCGATTTATTAGTAATTTGAGAAATGCAACATACGCATATTTTAAAAAATGAGAATTACTTACATATTTATGTTCATTAGATACAAGAGATTGAATAGGAAACATCCAACCAACTCTCTCATTAATGTCTTTTTCATAAGCCTGAAAAATGTTATTTTCACTATTTAAAATCCATGACTTAAATATGAACAATGAGTAATCTTCAGGTTTATAATCATTGTAGGCAGTTAAAACATAATCAATATAGACCTTAGTGCCACTTGAATCAGAAAGCTCAAAGTGATATTCATCATCATTAAAAGTTGATGTAACTTCTGTTAACAAATATGTTGTATTTGAAACTTCATCTATAATTTTGAGAGACATATAAAAACTTTACTCATTTAATTTGTATCTTTTGTAACTAGATTCTATTGATTCATCTATTAATAAAAATGAGTCACTTGCAGAGCTAAATAATTCTCTAAACAAGTAATAAAAATACATTCTTTGAGAGTTGCCTATTTTTTTGGCAGTTTTACTGATTTCATCTAATTTTCTAATTAACTCGTCAAGAAAGTTGTAGTCATCTTTGCTAGGTTTAATATCTGCAATACCTCTATTTATATCATCAAATGAATTAATGAGATTTTTATCTTTCAAAAAACCTACGGCAGCACCAAAACCTGTCATTACTTGTGATTTAGAAAATATTTTATCTACGCTAGAACCAAACGGCTTACCCGATAATATAATTTCTTCATTATTAAAATTCCAATCACCTGCTAATTCATGTATTTTTTTAACCAAATTATTATATGTTATGAGGTAATTTTGAAATAGATCATTATCTTGATTTTCTAGAGCAAGCTTTTCTAAACTTTTTATACTTTCAAGCAAGTCTCTTCTATCCAAACTAGACTCGTCCCTAAGAATATAAGAAGTGAAACCATCTATTACATCATTAAATCTGTATTCGCCAATTTGATGCGGAGTTTCTTCCTCAACTTCTCTAAGTAATCTTATTCCTCCAGGAATATTTTCATCGAGATAATTTGAATAAAGTATTTCTATTTGATGCCTCACCGACATAGGTGATTGACCCGTATTAAGTGTCAGCATTCTGTACAATATACCTATTTTGTTAAGACCTAAATAAATTTCAAATCTTAACTTATGATCATAAAAATTTCTTTTATTTTCATCATTTTCAAAGTCCAACTCTTTTTCTACATCGAGTAAAGTGTATGTTCTTTGTAATCCATCAATAATGATTAATTTATTTTTATGGTTATTTATATAATTGAGAGATTCATTATCATCTTCATAATTAATTTCTATATTTTCATTACCGAGTGCTAAAACTAGGGGAGGTATAGTACATCCTACTTTCAAATCTTTCTTGAGTAGGTTATATATTGACGAATATGATCTTAATCTTTTTCTTTGTAAAGGATTATTTTGAAGAATAATTTTAGCTATTTCTAAATATTCAGAAATAGAAATTTCTGTCAGAATATTGTATGCTTTTATTCTGTTATCGAAGATTTGAGAAAGTATTTTCATGAAAATTAACAGCAATAAATTTTATAGTCTTATAATAGTCTTAAATTAATGGATCAAGACAAAACTAAATGTAAAGAAAAATAAAGTAAAATTCTTTACCATACACTCAACCGCAAATGTACACTCTAAAAATATAAGATATTGCGTACATCTGCGGTTAAAAATCCTTAATGCACCAACTCAATAGCCCCCCATCCAATCAAACATTCAAATGGGGGTAATAGCTCTTAATGCACCAACACGATCACAGCGAACTGCTTGCAGCAGCGCTTCGCTATCGCTCCACTAATCCCAGGGGAAACGCATCTAAATTATCTTGACAGAATACTATATTAGTGCATCAATATGGGAAAATATCTAACTTCATTCAAAATCTGATAAATTCCTTTATTAAAATTATAAAAATTTCATAAAT
>NZ_VILA01000049.1:0-599 GCF_009712025.1 Dolichospermum sp. UHCC 0406 | reverse complement strand
GTTTCTATAAGAATCAATAAAATGAGTTGAAGTGGTATTCTCAATAAAACTAAAGAGACAAAATTCACAAAATGAAGCTACCACCAAAAATCACAATAGTAGATCACTTTAAAGATTTAGAAGATAAAAGAGTTGAGAGAACAAAAAGGCATAAATTAATAGATATAGTAACCATTGCGATTTGTGCAGTGATCTGTGGAGTAGATAGTTGGGTATTGATGGAGGCTTATGGAAAAAAGAAAGAAAAATGGCTAAAACAATTTTTAGAACTTCCAAACGGGATTCCATCTCATGATACATTCGCCAGAGTATTTGCGAGAATAGATCCGCAACAATTTCAGAATTGTTTTTTGAGTTGGATAAAATCTATCAATAAAATTACAGAAGGAGAAGTCATAGCAATAGATGGGAAAACATTAAGGCATTCATATGATAAAGGAAAGGATAAAGGTGCGATTCAGATGGTAAGTGCATGGGCAACTAGTAATAAATTAGTATTAGGACAATGTAAAGTAGAAGAAAAGTCAAATGAAATAACAGCCATACCGGAATTAATTAAAGTATTAGATATAGCCGGATGTTTAGTAACGATTGATGCG
>NZ_VILA01000048.1:0-329 GCF_009712025.1 Dolichospermum sp. UHCC 0406 | reverse complement strand
TTAACTTGACCACATTTCTTTTTGTCTGCTTTGATGAAACATTCTCATGTTTCACGTCTGCGCTGCTAATTCTCGTTCTCTTATGCAGTTTTCAAGGTTCTGGCTGGAATTTAACCCAGCAGTCTAACTATTATTGTTAGGTGCTGACTTTGATTTGTGTTTTTAAACTAAGGCAAATAATACTTTGAAAGATTTATCCCAATCTCGACCGACCTAGGTTAGACCAATTTAGGCTCTATTAGCAATTTTCATTGCTGTCGAAATTCTAAATGGATTAGGTCTCCCTAAAAGGAGGTGATCCAGCCACACCTTCCGGTACGGCTACCTTG
>NZ_VILA01000047.1:0-10800 GCF_009712025.1 Dolichospermum sp. UHCC 0406 | reverse complement strand
ATTTATGAAATTTTTATAATTTTAATAAAGGAATTTATCAGATTTTGAATGAAGTTAGATATTTTCCCATATTGATGCACTAATATAGTATTCTGTCAAGATAATTTAGATGCGTTTCCCCTGCCAGCAAATCAAACACTTATTCAGGTAAACAAGACACAACTTCTAAATCAAGTTCCTTACCTACAGATTCAATTTGTTTCCATACTTCAGCATTATCAACAAACAATCGTTTAACATAGAGTTTGAATTTAGTATTAGGCAATGACAATATTCTAATTCCCAAATTCTGGGCATCCTGTTTAACTGTTTTCACAGACTCCAATAAATTATCACCATATTTAGTTGCTAAAGTCCCCTTTACACCACCTAATTGGGCATGACTTTCATCCTCAAAATCAACTTGGGCAATCCATTTATTTTCAGTGCCAGGATACATTTGATAAATACCAATGCCAGTGGTAAATAATTTTCCAATCATCTTTAAATCCTCTATAATATAACCATCTTCAGAAAACAACAGCAATAGCATTACCGATAATCAATAACGCTATTGTGTTTGCTATTTGTTATTGCTGGTTTCAATCCTCAATCACCTTAATAGGTAATTGTCACCTGTATTTTCCAGCATTATCCAATTTCCCCATGAATCAACTCAACAACAGATTCAGCGAGTAACCCCCTCACCTTAATCTCCAGTGGAAATCTGCGGACTCGTTTGGATTGTCGGGGTGTGCCGTCGTCTCCCTCGAAATAGCCATTATTGACAATTACCCAATCTCTAAATCTGGGGAACTCTTGTTGTTTCAAACCAATGTAAGTGATAAAGCTAGTGAATCCTGAGCTTTCATCGGTGGATTCTGGCCAATGAAACTTGTTCGAGTAAGTGCCGACAATGGTAATGCGATTCCTGCGGAGCGCTTCGCTATCGCTAAGTTCCACCACCTGATAATTTCCATGTGGACTAACTTGTAAAACCTTGCCTTCAATACCCGCAAAATTGATTTTATTCATCATTAAATCTCAAAAACACCAAGACTAAAAAGCGATAGCATCAATGATTTTTGTAATCTTCATTTCACTATATAAAGCTTGATTTTATTAGTGATTATGTTAAAATCAAACAATGGCTAGATTTCAGTTAATAGATGATGAAGTGCTGGGAATAGATTGACTCATACCTATTCCCTTTTTCATTAATCCTGTTCTGAATAACTGTCAAACCAAATTATTTCATTATCAGAAAACCCAATCATCCTAGCCAAGCCGTCTTCACAGCTAACAATTAACTTACCTGAATCTGAAATATCAACAACTCCAGTAATTCGGGGTTCATTGAATAGTATATTTAATTGCTCAACAGTGAGTTCAATTGATTTTAAAGGGTTGATTCCTGTACGTTTAACGAATGCAGTGGTCATGATATTAACTAACAACAACACAACCCCAAAGCGATAGCATTAGCATCCTTAACATATTTTTATTTACTAAATTAAATTGATAGACCATGACACCAGAAGAAGTTTTAAGTCAAATAACCGATGGAATTTGGGTAAACAAGGGTGGGTTAAGAGTCCCCACAGAAGTTGTGCAAGCTTTGTCAAATAAAGAGGATTGGTTTGATTCAATTCAACCAGTAGTTTACTCGCAAGATAATTTACCTTCACTAAAAGCGATTATTAATTACTTTTCTAAATCAGAATTAGACGATGAAGTTGGCTATGCTTCTGCGGAAATCTTGCAATCTTGTTATGGTGTAAACAAAGTTTTCAACTCTAAAGTACACGGTAATCCAAGTGCTGTTGGACAACAAAAACTTGATGCAATTGGACAACGCCCAGCGAATATCGAAACTTATAAAGCAGCCGTAGAAGTTAATAATATATTGATTAATTGGAAGAATATTAATAGTAGTGGTTATGATAACGATGATTCAGTTTATGACAGAATTAAATCTGTAGAACAAGTAAATAAAGATTGGTTTTCTCAACAAATTGAAGATTTAAAAACATTAATGCTCAATGCTTATGATAGTTTATTATCCCAATTTGATGAACAAGAAGACCCTGTACCACAGGAAGTAAGGAATCATTTTGTAGCAATTAGAGAGAAAACAGAACAGGAATTTCCATCTGCGATAGCGAAGCGCTGCTGCAAGCAGTTCGCTGATTTTCCCCAGGACAACCTCAACATTGTCAATATATTTCAAGGACTCCTAGATAAAGTCAAAGAAGAACTTGCGGATGCTTTACAAAAAATCAAAGAATTGGTTTTAGGTAAAGATGAATCCAAAGCAGCGAGGGCAGAAGCGAGACAAGAACACAAGGATAAATCAGGACTGTTGAAGTTTCTGAAAAGCAAGATTGTTAATCCAACAATTAACGGTGTCAAAAAACTATTTAGAAAAGCCGGGAAATTGTTATCTAATAAAGAAGAAAATAATTATAAAGAAGACACAATTAAATCCCAATTTGGGAATATTTCTAGTGCTTATGGTGCAATCGTTCCTGTGGATATACCGACAACAATCAACGCCATTGAAGTATTGAAAAAGATTACCGAAAGTATTCTGACAACATTTATTTTAAAGGGAGTGCAATTACCGGGAGTTTTCGTTGAAGCCTTAAAAAATACTACGATTTCTTAATAGTTCAATTCATTTAAAGCAAAATAATCAAATTTTAGATGAAAAATAATTTTGCAATTAGTTTATTTTAATATTAAAATTACAGAATTTTAATAAAATAGTGTATACTAAAAATAGTAACTGCGCCTTGAAAGAGTGAGCCAACACTCAGTCAAGACGACTACTCCATTAGTTGTTTGTCCAACATAGGAGCAAAATTATTATGCCACAAAAAACGCAATATGAGCAAGAGAGTCTATTTTCTTACAAGAATGAAAGCTACCGCGAATTTGTAAAAAAGTTTGGTCATCATCGCCAAAGATATCCCCACAGTGATGTGCTTTTGACAAATTGCATTAAACAGGAAATGGATTTAATTCAAGGTCACTTGCTAGGTGATGGAAGTATTTTTGTAACAGGAAAAGACTGTAATCGAGATGCTACTTTCAACTTTGTTACGAAACATGAAGACTACGCTCAATGGATTATAAATAACACAGAGTCATTTGCTGCTTGCAAGCTACAAGTAGGTGATAGTTATGACAAAAGAACAGATAAATCATACCATCGTGTTTCTTTTAGAAGTCCATCTAATAATCTATTTACAGAGTTAAGAAATAAATGGTATCCAGATGGTAAAAAGATTGTTCCACAAGATTTAGTTTTGACAAAAGATTTAATTTTGAGATGGTATGTAGACGATGGAAATTGGCATGATAAAGGAATTTACTTTAACACCCAAGGTTTTGATCCAGAAAGTACAGATTTTTTGCGATCTGAATTATCAAAATTTTTAGGAATGAAAGTAACAATTCAAAAACACAGTGGCGATCTTTACAGACTTTTTATTCCCTTACGAGGAACTGGATCTGGAGTTAGTAGCACTAATAACAACACAGAGAAATTTTTTGAAGTAATCGGAAAATGTCCTGTTAGTTGCTTTAGTCACAAATGGGGAAAGATTTAGTAGATTAACAAAGTTATAAAGGAAGGGATTTATTCTCTTTCTTTATGATTTCCAGTGATTTTATACAACTAATAAAGTCTTCTTCGTTTATATCTGGCTAGACTGTACCAAAACCGGGGAATATACGGTAAGGAATTAAAATAAGTGCTGAAAGCATTGTGATACTTAGCTTTCAGCTATTACTTAAATGTATTTCCTATTTAGCTGTTGTTTCAGGGGAATTGCTACAAGGCTCTTTTCTAATTTGAAATTCCAAAAAGGATGATGGAGAAGATTTGAAGTTTACCGATGCTCCGCAGTCAGATGATTCAACTACAGAAAGAATATGCTTTGCTACTACTACACCAACAGATCCGCTGACAAAAATGCCAGCTATACCAACAACAAGAGTAATGTTTGGTTGTTTGCGTCTTTTCATATTTTCCTCCAATAAAAAAAACGCTAATTCGAGAACTAGCGTTGTTAATGTTTATTTTTCTCGCCTAATTAGGCATTAACCTACTCAGCTTTGCTTGTTATTTTTTTGAGGTTAACGTGTTTTAATCCTCATAAATATTGCGGCAATTGCCGCTGCATTTAGAAATCCATCTCCCTGGTGATTAGAGTTTTTACAGATATTCTCGGCCTTCTGAATCAAATGCAAATACTCTCACAAAAGAAGGAGGGAGTTAAAGGATACAAGATAATGCCTAACTAAAGGGTTGTTTTGATGATTAATAAGCTACCTCTTAAATAGTTAAGGTACTGTTGACTTTTGAATTTTTTCATGGTATAATTAAGCAAGGCTAACGCCTTATTTTTGGTGATGTATAAACCTGAAAGTCAAGAGTTAGTTAACTAAGATTCACAGATAATCATTGCTACAATCGCTTTAGTCTTATAGAATTCCATCTTGCCGGAATTATATGTATCTTGGCTCTATATTTTTAAGATTACTCCTAATTTCCATCACCACTCAAGAGGCGTTAGCCGTTCTTAATTCCCAGGTGTTGAACAAACAAATACCTGAATCATTGCCCCAGCACTTCTTTTTGGAATAGGAAGTCTTATAGAATTCCATCTTGCCGGAATTATATGTATCTTGGCTCTATATTTTTAAGACTACTCCTAAATTAACATCACAATCACTGAGGCGTTAGCCGTTCTTTATTCATCATCGGTAAGCACAGGCTTTCGTTGCAACAAAGGAAGTTATTGGACTATTCATTGTTGACCACCATTCAGGATTAGGATTGTCAATCCATGATTTTGAATTAGGGTTATATCTTGAAACAAACATAACTCTATTGCGATTAAAACAATCCGCCACAATAATGTCTACCCCTACAATTGATGACATATATCTTCTTCTTGCCAAGAACTTTACTGTGCCGTCGTCATAGCTAATCACAGTATCGGTTTGAATCTCTATCATTTCTCCTTTTGAAGTAAATGCTGCAAACTCAAAGTCTGCTCTTGGCGCACGTAACTTCAAATAGGGATTAAAAATTTGTGCGAAAGCACCCTGCTGAATAATAAATGCAAGTGGAATAGCAAGAAAAGCTAGAGGAAACTTCATGATTACACTACAGAAAAAGTTTGATGTATGGAGAATGCCTAAAATTGCTTGCAATCTCGCTATCTATTATACATAATTTTTACGGTGTTTTTACGTTTGGCTGAATTTTAGCGATCGCACGTAGCGCACTGCCAAAAGCTATGACTACGCCGACTACGCCCGCCGTAGATCGCCTCTCTTGATTTTTTAAAGGTTTAATCATCACAATAAACTACCACTACGCAGTTCAACATGGTAGTTGGTCTGCCCCTAAAGCAACACCTTGGATAGGTCAGACAGTACAAATCCGTTCCAAAATTATAGAGCAGGGAGGTCAACAAAAATTAGCAATTGAGATGCAATTTCCTGATGCTAAACAACAATTTGGCTGGCATCATCTAGGATTAGTCGGCGAACAATATCGTCCTTATTACCCCCCAGGACTTACGAAAACTATGTTGGCTTATAGTACAAGGTTTGTGACTGCAACTGGGAAAACCAGTGAACTGACATTATTTGATCCCAATATGGACAAAGAGGATATCAAGGATTTTCTAACTTTTAAATAGTCTTAAAATAATCGTAAGGATTCAGGATATAGAGTGAATCAGAGTTTTGGAATCCTTCTTAGTAATTGATGAAGAACTGGCTTCTCTATATTCTTGCTATCACCAATATTCCTGATTCCTGATTCTTGGTTCTTAATTCTTGATTCTTGATTCCTGATTCTTAATTCTTGACTCCTAACTCCTGACTCCTGACTCCTGAATTATTCCAAAAAATCTTAGTTACCACTTGTCAAATTCACCTGTTTTTGAGTAATAATTAAATCATAATCTGATGCTGTTAAATGATACGAGAATATGAACGCCAACCTATCCGAATATTTGCAACAATCCACAGGATACAGTGAAGTAACTGTAAAAAGTGTGCTTGAATCTTTCTATAAATTTATTCAAGTTTCTCTTCGTGAGGGTGAGGAAGTGAGAATAGATAAATTTGGGGTTTTTTCCTTTAGAGATTTACCAGAACGTAAAGCCAGAAATCCCCGGACTGGTGAACAAATTGATGTTGATGCTAAACGCAAACCAACTTTCAAATTTTCTAAAGGTTTTGATATTCAACCTGACCCAGCAACATTGCCAATAATTGAAGCAATTAAGCATAATAGTCCGCCAATTCCCCCAATTCCCACAGAATTATTAATCCCAAATAATCGCAGTTGGTTTATGAATATTGATAATCAACCTGTGGAAATATTTGAATCAGAATTAATCTCCAAAGGATTAACAACAATCACTCCATTATGGAGTAATACTACTGGCTGGAAACGTGCTGGTGAAATTCCTGAAATTGGGTATTTATTTAAGGTTGCTTAACTAATTAAGGTTTTGGATCTTAAACATCTAAAATCCAAAACCCTAAATCATAGTAAAATTAATTGAAAATTCTGTACCATACATTTGATAATTCGCATTACCACCAACTACTAATTTATTTTTTGTGTAGTTAAAATCAGTTTGGTAATTACCAAGTAAATATTTTTAGTCCGTATAATTTACCGTCAAAACTTTGGAAATTTCCTATGACCAGTCCATTTGCAGTGTTGTATGTTTGCGTAACTGGTTTTGAGGCTAAGACTCCATTTACATCTAGTGTTACTACATTATTGGATCTAATTATTTTGATGGTGTCTGGGGAATTAATACCAGATACAGAATTTGGGATTGTAATAACATTATTCTGCCCAACACCAACATCAAAGCACCAATTCGAGCCATCTGGGCGCAGATTTAATAATCCGTCTGGCTCAACTCCCATGATATTAGAATATTGGGGATCAATTGCTAATTTAATTTCTATGGCGAAATCGGAATTAAAGTTTTCCTCTATGCCCTTGATGGTTAAAGAAGATGATCTTTTGACAAAGGACAGATGCTCACCTAATGAATCTATTCCAGCAGTCACATTATTAGCCAAAATGCTCAAACCATTGGCTAACATAGTAGCCATATTTAATTGATAAGATTTATCAAAAAGCGTAGGTGTAGGCGTTGGTGCAGGTGTAGATGGAATAAACACCTCACAGACCTTGACAACACCATACAAGGGGTCTGAACCAAAGAAGGCGACATCACAAGTCCCAGACCCACTCACTGTTTTTTCAATCCAGGTGTTGTTGCGTCCATAACGAACGTGCTGCGACTCGCCGACAGTAAAAGCACCCCCTTCTCCAGCCACTTGTACCCACGAACCTGCCGGAGGCGTTGGTGTTGGTGTTGTCGGTGTTGTTGGTAAACTTGCAATTATTTCCTGATATAACCAATTCTTAAAATCTCCAAATTTAACACCAGTGTTATTTCCAGGAACTGAATTATAAATAGAGATAATATCAGAATCCTTAATTGCACTTGCTTGAAGCACAGTCACAGGTAATGCTTGATCATAAATCACCAATTGAGCAGTTTTTACTGGGGCATATTTAGCACCTTTAATGCTAGAAAGAGATAATGTTAAAAATTCATCTCCTTCGGTGTACATATCTTGAATTGGTTTGATATTGACAAATTTAGGAGTTACATCACCATCTACCCAAGTTAAAACCTGATTAATTTTATCTATATCTTTACCTACGGTGGCAGTTTCAGTTTTGGCAGTAACTTTAACTGATACATTCCCTGTTGCCCCATCTTTACGTAATACCTGTACCTGTTCTGTCAACCATTCACCGGATTCAGTGATTTTATAAATTGGTTGACTAAATTGTAAAATTCCTGCTGTTGTTGTTGGCATTTGTAGATTCCTATTGTTTCAAAAAATAACCCCGAACTAACTTGTAGTCCGAGGTCATAAAAGCGGTCTAAGTCTGAGTTAACAATGCACTGGCATAAACAGTTTCCGTTCCCACTGTTCCCACAATAAACATTCCCACACTGGGGTCAGCAGGAGCATCAACATAATAGATTTTAGGATTGGTGACTTGTTTAAACGCTGCATACAGTTGTACATAATATTCAACTGATTCTGCTTCTGCTGCTAACGTTTCCAAACTTGCAGTTCCCGCATCCAGTAATTCGCCTTGATCGTTCAATGCCTCAATCGCATTTAAAGCCAGTGGTTTAAATACTTCGTCTAAGTTCTTTTGAACAACCGTTCTGGTTTCCAAGAACTCTTTAGTTGGAGCAACTCCAGCATTTTTGGTACGCAGTGACCTATCCAAAGACAGGATTTTTTCATTATCTACAACAGCCTTAGTTGTGCTGATTTTCAAAGGAGAATCACTTTCAGATTGCCCCCAGAAATTATAGTCTTTGATAACGCCTCTGATATGAGAAGCAGCTTTACTCGCAGTTAAAAACATTGCAAATCCTCGTCATTTCAACTTTGGGTATTTTAACTAAAAATGAGAAATTTAACAGGGAATTTTAAGTTGTTAAAACTAATTTTCCCCAGACATTTTCTAGATAAATACTGGATATAAACATTAATATTTTTATGAGAATCAATATTTAATTAGACTTAGTTCTCAATAAAAATCATAATGTTACAAATGTTAAATTTAATGTAGATATCAATAACAAATTATGTTATTTTGATACTGTGAATAACAAATTATGCTATAGTTAAATAGTGGGAGTTACCCCACCATAATGCTATTTACTTTGCCAGTCGTCGAGTGCTTGATTCAATTTGTTAGCTAAAGATTCCGCTTTTCTTTTAGACAAACAAAATCTGATGGTAATGTAAACATAAGAGTTATGATAAATCACATCATAACTTTTACCTGAACAACCAAGAACCGCCGAAAATCTGTCTTTAGGACATTCACTAATTCGTTGATGGTGTCCATTATCAAGAAACGGTAATTGCACCGCAACCAAAGCCATTTCTTTCATCAATATTCCCCAGGTAACATCAACACACCCTGAACAAGAAAAAGTTTGATTTCGGGTAAGGGAAAATCAGTAAACTCAATATCCTGTCTGATATATGGCGTAATTTCTGGATCTGGTGTATCTCCCCAACAAGTTACAACCGCTTGATGATGAGGTTTGGGTTTAATGAATTCATGTTCCTCGCCAACCATCAAATACCATAGCTGGAAATCTTTGAGCATTTTATTAGCTAATAATCGTTTGGTTTGATGACTGGCAATCACATCAATTAACCAATAACACTGGGCTTCCTGTGCTAAATATTGAATACCGTCGGTGTAGCGAATACCTAACAAATGTCGGTAATAATTGTCAGTGCTAGTAAAATGCTTGAGAGATTGCTGTAATTCTTGTGCTGAAATCATGGTATAATCCCAAAGAGAACAGCACCTAAAAGCGATAGCATTAATTATCAGGAGCAAAATGCCCCTATTGATTATCTAATTACTACGGCAACTTTGCCATTTGTTGAACTATGTTGTGATTGTAAATTAGTAATAGTAGTATTCGCTTCTTCTAAGTGAGTTTGCAACTGTGCTAACTTTTTACCAAGTTCATTGTTTTTCACAATCAAATCATTACGTTCTTGATATAAACCCTCCAACTTAGTCCGAACCTCTTCACTATCAGCTAATTGTTGTTTATTAAGATTTATATAGGCTTCTTTAAGCTCGTTGCGCTGCCGTTCACATTCACCTTTATGAAAATTAAGTTCAAGTTGTAAACTCGGAAAATCTATAAGTTGTTGTTTTAACAATTCATTCTCAGTAGTCAAATATTTAACCTTATCACCGGAAATAGAGGAATCGGCGTTTTGGTAAGCGAGTTTATAAACAGCGATCGCCCATTGGTTCATAGCAGTTAAATAATCCCCCGGAATATCGGACACATCGAGTACACCGTCATCAACAGACTCCAGAATTGCCGAAATCAGTCCTTTTTCATTTCTTTTAAGTGCCATGTTCTCAGTCCGCCACTGACGTAATAAATCGCAAACCGTGTCAGAACTACCACCAATACCGTAAATATATTTTAAAGCCGATTGTACGCTACGGATAACAATACCCACCTGATTCTTTTTCAACACGGCACAAGCGATATCAACCATTGATTTAGTAATACTATTGTACTGCTTAATTTCAATATCAAATCCGGTGAGGTCGAGTTCCTGAAATGTTGTTGGTAGTTTCATAGCGCACCTGCTTACATCTATATAAAGTATGTAAGGTTAACCTTACATTGTCAAGATTAAGAATCATCATGAGAAAAAGCCAGTGCAAGTTCAGTCAGAGTACATTCAAGGATTTCGATGATTGCTAGGGTTTCTGCCGGGGATAGTTTGGGAACTGCATGACCATTTACCCAACTGCTGACAGCCTGACGAGATAATGAACGCCCAGAAATGGTACTCCAGGCATCCTGTACAAGTTCCACAAACTTTTCTTGAGTTAAACTTCGTCGCTCTAAAAGTTTTATAAACTTGGTTCTTTTTGCCATGCTATTGCAGTAAAGCCAGCCTTAAACATAAAGTTGACTTTACATAATTATCTTCACATGACCAGAATATCAAAAATCTATAGTTAAAATATAAAATATTTAGCACTGAAAAACTAAGACTCAGTATTTTACTAAAAAATACAGTCAATAAATTATTGAATATGGCACAAAACAGGATGGTAACACACTGGTATTGGTAAAGACTATAGTTAGAAACTATAGGTAAAAACTAAGACTT
>NZ_VILA01000046.1:0-1084 GCF_009712025.1 Dolichospermum sp. UHCC 0406 | reverse complement strand
TATAAAAAGTTTGGTAAAACTGTTTCTTACTTTGAACAACAGAACTGTTTACCGGATTTCAAAGAAGTCTGGATAGAATATAAAGTAATTAATTCCCAAGCATTACAAGCCACATTAAAACGGGTTGATTTTGCTTTTGGAAGGTTTTTCAAGGGACTAGGAAAGTATCCTATATTCAAGTCAATTCGCCATTATTCCGGTTGGACTTACCCATCTTTTACGGGTTGGAAAGTACATAGCACAGGGGATAACGGCTATTTAGAATTATCAAAGATTGGTCAAATTAAAATGCGGGGTAAAGCTAGACTTTGGGATCATCCTAAAGCTTTGGATATCGTTAACCGCAATGGTCAATGGTATGCTTCCATCGTCTTAGAAATTGATGATACTTTGTTAAAGAATAGCCGCAAAACTGATAATGGTGTTATGGCCATTGATTTAGGTTGTAATGATGCAATTGCTTGGACAAATGGTGAAGAAAATGGTTTAGTAGCTGCACCTCGGTTTTTCCGAAAAGCAGAACAAAAAAATCAAGAGTTGGGTAAATCAAAACGTCGAAAGCGTTCTCCCAATTTCAACAGTTCGGCTTCGCTCACTGTTGACCCTGAGCGAAGCCCAAGGGTCAAAAAGAAAGTTAAGGCTTCTAGAAGGTGGAAGAAAGTTCAGAAGTTAGTTAGTAAACTTTCGAGAAAAGTTGCTAACCAAAGACAGAACTTTGTTCACCAAGAAACTACACGAATAATCAGCGGTAATAGCACGGTAGTTACTGAAAAATTAGAAGTCAAAAAAATGAGTGCCAAAGCTAAGAAAGGCGATGCCCTGAGCTTGTCGAAGGGTAAACGTAAAAAACAAAAGGCAGGACTAAATAAATCAATTCTTGATGTGGGAATGGGGATGATAAGGGACGCTCTAAAAGCGAAATTATCAGACATTGGTGGCTTATTTGTAGAAGTTCCTACAAAGAAGGTAAAACCATCTCAAACCTGTCCAAAATGCGGAAATCAAGAAAAGAAGAGTTTAGCCGCAAGAACTCATGTTTGCCATAACTGCGGATATACCCAACAGCGCGATATCGCCACCGCAG
>NZ_VILA01000045.1:0-797 GCF_009712025.1 Dolichospermum sp. UHCC 0406 | reverse complement strand
ATGAGGCCAAAAAACTCGATTTTGCTGAACCGGGAAATACTATATTAAGTAACCCTGCTGTTCTCAATTTGCTCGTTACTTTAAATGGTAGAGATAAATCTTATTTTGGCGCTAATCTCAGAGGTGCAAACCTAATAGGTGCAGACTTGAAACAGGCTAATTTAAAAAATGCTGATATTATTGAAGCCACCTTTCAAGGAGCTAATTTAGAATGGGCAAATCTGACTCTTACTCAAGCCGTCGGTACTAATTTCACCAAAGCTCAAATGACAGGTGCTTGTGTGGAAGCTTGGAATATTGAAAGTACAACTATATTAGATGATGTAGATTGTCGTTTTGTCTACCTTTTAGAATATCCTAAACCGGGAACAGATGA
The DNA here is from genome assembly GCF_009712025.1 of Dolichospermum sp. UHCC 0406. Classification (NCBI taxonomy): domain Bacteria; kingdom Bacillati; phylum Cyanobacteriota; class Cyanophyceae; order Nostocales; family Aphanizomenonaceae; genus Dolichospermum; species Dolichospermum sp. UHCC 0406. Next base: position 421 of record NZ_VILA01000045.1, on the reverse strand, counting down.
CCGGGAACGTCGTCCGAGTAGTGGAGAATTTCAACCAGGAGAATTTACAAAATTATTTGAAGAAGTTTTAAATACTGTTGATTTAATTTTCCAAAATGGTATTGACTGGAAGGCTTTTGTTAATGCTTTTGATCAAGTTCAAAATCAAAATAGAGATACAGAATTAGCTATTCAGAGTATTGAAAATAAAGGTGATAGTGTGGTAGTTGTTAAAGTTGCTGTTCCTGAAAATGCCGATAAAGAAAAGATTCACAGCGATTTTACTCAAAATTATCAATTATCATTAGCAGCAGTTGAAGAAAAATATAAAGCAGTTTTACAAGCTAAAGATGAGGAAATAAATTTTCATCGTCAACAAAGTGGTAAAATACCAGAAATGATTATATCATTAGCTAATAAACCTATTAATGTTCAAATTGAT
>NZ_VILA01000044.1:0-1881 GCF_009712025.1 Dolichospermum sp. UHCC 0406 | reverse complement strand
ACGGGATTTAGTAGTGTGAGGTTTGTCACCAGGACGTAAGCAAACACGACCGCATTTTTGACAACGCCAATCTGATTTTTCCTTGATGGATTTAGCTAATTGTTTCCAGTATTTTGGGTATACCATGATAGCTATTGAATCTTAATATCAGCACTTTACTATTATTAAATAATAACATTTTTGTTGATAAATGTACCAATAAATTACTATCCTTTCCTATTATTAGGATTTTATTAATGTTTCTGATAAATAGATATATGGGATATAATTACAATATTGCTTTAATTGACAATTATAATAATTATTTATCAATGCGAAACCTGACTCCTGCTTCAATTTTTTTCAAAATCCTCAACTCCAGTATTGGTAAACTTCTATGATTTTATAGACAGACATTGCCAAATATAGACAAATGTCTTAAAATAATTGTGAAGGTCGAGAAAGACTTTCCATGAAACTATCAGATTATGCTAAATCAATAGGAGTTAGTTATAAAACAGCCTAGAGAATGTGGAAACGTGGTGAACTCAACGCTACACAATTAACAACAGGTACAGTCATAGTCAATTTCGATAAACCAATCAACAAAGGAGTTGTTAATTTAGCAACAGAAAGGACTGATGATTTAATGCACGATTTTGTTTCCATTATTACTTCTTTTTGTGCAAGACTTTACTCAATTAGAAGACGGACTCGGAAAACAGAGTGTATTATAGAATGTCTTCAGGAGGATGAATGCAACTAACCGAAAGACACATCATCAAAAAAACTCATAAACATTACAGAGAAATTGATAGGCTTTGCTTTCTTTCTAAAAATCTCTATAATGTTGCCAACTACTTAATTAGGCAATCCTTCTTTAAAACTGGTGAAATTCTCAATTATAATCAGACCCAAAAACTATTACAAAGTCAGTTTGATTATAAAAATCTACCAGCGAAAGTAAGTCAGCAAATATTAATGATTTTAGATAAGAACTGGAAAGCATTTTTTCAAGCACAAAAGGCTTATCAAGAAAACCCATCTAAGTTTTTGGGTAAACCAAAATTACCTAAATACAAACATAAGGAAAATGGGAGAAACCTTTTAGTGTATACTATACAGGCTTTATCCAAACCATTTCTATGCAAAGGACTTATTAAACTTAGCCAGACTGAGATAGTTTTCCCTACTCAAGCTAAAAAAATAGCACAAGTGAGGATTATTCCCAAACTTAATCATTATGTTATTGAGGTGATTTATCATCAAGAAGAAAAACCAAAACAGGTAGATAATAAGAGAATTGCCAGTATTGATTTAGGATTAAATAATTTGGCTACTGTAACTTTCAATCAAGCAGGTTTAATACCTTTCTTGATCAATGGCAGACCGTTAAAATCCATTAATCATTTTTTTAACAAAAAGAAAGCTGAACTACAGGCTATTCTCAAAACTACAACTTCAAAAAGATTACAGAATCTTTGTATAAAACGCAATTTTAAGGTTGATGACTACTTGCATAAAGCCAGCAGATATTTAATCAATAAATTGGTTGAATTAAATATAGGTACTTTGGTAATTGGCAAAAATGAAGGTTGGAAACAAGAACTGAATATAGGTTCTAAAAATAACCAAAATTTTACTCAAATACCACATACCAGATTTATTGAACAGTTGACCTATAAAGCAGAATTAGAGGGAATATCTGTAATTATCACCGAAGAAAGCTACACATCTAAATCTAGTTTTTTAGATCAAGATGTACTCCCAACATATAAAAAAGGGGAAAACCATTCTTTTAGCGGTAAGAGAATTAAACGTGGTCTTTATAAATCGGCTCAAGGTATTTTAGTTAATGCAGATGTAAATGGATCACTAAATATTCTCAGAAAAGCAATCCCT
>NZ_VILA01000043.1:0-399 GCF_009712025.1 Dolichospermum sp. UHCC 0406 | reverse complement strand
ATTCATTTTCTTGTTTATTGAATAACGGCATTTGTAAGAATTTAAAATTTAACTTATCAAAGAAAATATCACCATCTTGATCTTTTAGACACACATCGCGCCTAAATTTAGATGTTGTATTTTCATCATACTCAAAATCTAAAATGGCGATAAAATAGACGGGTAGTAAAAAGAAATTCCAATCGCCTTTTTCCGATTGTTCACGAATGGGGAATGTAGAATAGAATAAGGCTCTATCTTTGAAATGCTTGATTTTTGCTTTTTGCATTTCCACAATAAACTTATCACCAGTTTTACTTTCGCAATAAATATCAAATATGGCTTTACGTTCTGCTATGGTATCAGCTAGATTTTCTGGATTTTTAAAGGTTAATTGTTGAATTTGATGATGTATTGGTA
>NZ_VILA01000042.1:0-616 GCF_009712025.1 Dolichospermum sp. UHCC 0406 | reverse complement strand
AAATATCAAGAGCTATTCAGGCAATATATACTGATATAAATAATTTAATAGTAAAATTAGGCATCTGAAAACAGAGTGAAGAAAAAACTTTTATCCCCACCCTAAATTAAAGCTAAAAATGAGCGTAATAATCGTCCCAAAAGAATTAACCAGGATTGGGTAACAACTGCAAACAACGGTAAGCAGTAGCATAAATATGCTGATAGGGACAAGAACTATTAATCGCAATTAAAACTCGTCTAGTTGTTATTGTAATCAAAGCTCCTAACTTCAACAACTTGGTACGGATAGTCCCAACTTGAGCATTCTGTAATTCAGTTTTAACTAAACATTTATTTCGCAAAGCATTCATCAAAACATAAGCAATGGAAGAGAACCACAAACGTAATTGATTACCTGCAAATGTATGGGTACTGGTTCTATCACTAAATAATTCTAATTGTTGTTCCTTCTCTTGACTAATGCTTTTTCCTAATGCCAGTGCGAACATGGGATCATGACGTAATTCTTCATGGTCATTTAAGTCTTCATATCCCATGATTAAGCCATATATCCGTTGTGTTAATAAGCTTTCTATGGGATGTAACGTCTTATTTGGCTTTCTGTAGTCTTGGAA
>NZ_VILA01000041.1:0-420 GCF_009712025.1 Dolichospermum sp. UHCC 0406 | reverse complement strand
TCTAAAACCCAGTGTAATGAATTCTCTATACCCCAATGAGTGCGGACTGATTCTCCTAGTAATTTCGCATTATTTGTCAAACTACTTATATAATAGCCTGTCTCAACCTTCGTTTTTCCATTAACTTTTCGTATATATTCTACCATTCCTACACTTTGAAGATTTACCCATTTCTTATCAGTATCTATTCTTTCTTCTATGTCTGATAACATGAGATAATGACGAATCTCTTCTCTTCCATGTTTGTCTTCTTTTGTATGAAATTCACTATATTTGAATCCCTCAAACCCTTTAGATATAGCTTCTTTGAAGATTTCTTCTACATTCTTATATAAATTACCTTGATTCTTTTTGAGTGCGATAATATATTCGCCTGATTTTTCTGCAATTGATTTTACTATCTCTTTTTGACACCCCATC
>NZ_VILA01000040.1:0-358 GCF_009712025.1 Dolichospermum sp. UHCC 0406 | reverse complement strand
TTACGACTTCACCCCAGTCATCAGTCCTACCTTAGGCATCCCCCTCCAAAAGGTTGGGGTAACGACTTCGGGCGTGACCAACTTCCATGGTGTGACGGGCGGTGTGTACAAGGCCCGGGAACGAATTCACTGCAGTATGCTGACCTGCAATTACTAGCGATTCCTCCTTCACGAAGGCGAGTTGCAGCCTTCGATCTGAACTGAGCTCCGGTTTATGAGATTCGCATCACATCGCTGTGTAGCTGCCCTTTGTCCGGAGCATTGTAGTACGTGTGTAGCCCAAGACGTAAGGGGCATGCTGACTTGACGTCATCCCCACCTTCCTCCGGTTTGTCACCGGCAGTCTCTCTAGAGTGCC
>NZ_VILA01000003.1:0-64153 GCF_009712025.1 Dolichospermum sp. UHCC 0406 | reverse complement strand
AATAAAGTGGAGAATGAAAATATGACTAAGGATTCTAGCCGTAAAATTGAAATTGGTAATATTGGTGGAGATTTTAACGCCAGTGGACAAGCTTTGAATTTAGGTGAAATCAGTGGTACAGTCACAAATACCATTAATGAATTACCGTCTGCACCTGAACCCGATAAACCAGGAATTAAAGAATTATTAACACAATTAAAAACAGCAATTGAAACTGATAGTAATTTAACAGCAAAAGAAAAAGAAAAGGCTTTAAAACAAGTTAAATCTTTAGCAGAAGCGGCTCAAAATCCTCAAGAAAAACAGGATTTAGCAGATACAGCAATTACAATGTTAAAAGGAACAATTGCTCATTTACCAACTGCGGCAAAATTGGTTGAAGAATGCGGTAAATTATTGCCGATAATTTCTGGTTTTTTAGGTTTAAGTTAAAACGTATTTTCTAACCACCCTGTTCTGAAAATATCGTTAAAATGGGAGGTAGAACCTCCCGGAAAGCATTCCCAGTCGGAGACTGGGAACGAGGAATAAATGGAGATTAATTAAGAGGTATGAATCATGACTGCTGTAATTTTACAAATACCACAATCACTAAAATTCACAGATGATAAATTTGTGGAAATGGTCGCTGCTAATAAAGATTTACGTTTAGAATTATCGGCTCAAGGAGAATTAAGTATTATGTCACCAACAGGAGGAGAAACTGGAGATAGAAACCTAGAATTAGGTGGACAAGTTTGGTTTTGGAATCGCCAAAATGGTTTAGGAAAAGCTTTTGATTCTTCCACAGGTTTTAAATTACCTAATGGTGCTACCCGTTCTCCTGATGTGTCTTGGATCAAGATAGAAAGATGGAATGCACTCACACCAGAACAAAGAAAAAGGTTTTTGCCTTTATGTCCTGATTTTGTGATTGAGTTGGTTTCTGAAAGCGATGATTTAGCAGATACTCAAGCCAAAATGCGAGAATATATCGCCAATGGTTTGCGGTTAGGTTGGTTAATTAATCCGAAAAATAAGCAAGTAGAAATATATCGCCCAAATCAAGAAATAGAAGTTTTACAATCTCCTGCAAATTTATCTGGAGAAAATGTATTACCAGGATTTATTTTAGATTTGCAACCGATTTTTTCATGAGACATATAGCGGTTATTGGTGGGATGCCATACAATTGAAGGCGCAGACCCTGCGCCCCTAGGTTCTGCTGTACTTGGCATAATTGGGACTCAAGACCCAAATATTTTAAAATTTAGCTTTTTTCACTATCAGGGAGAAATCCACACCCTAAATTGGGTGAGCATCGCGTTAGGATGTAATACATTAACGGCATAGTTTCAGGCGATTAGTTGCTATGGATATTTCTCACCTCAAGGCTGTGCAAGCCCCCTATTCCGGCGATAGTTCCTACCGGACACCGCCGCCAGATTTACCGTCCCTACTATTGAAGGAGCGGATTGTGTATCTGGGTATGCCACTTGTTCCGTCTGTTACGGAATTAATCGTCGCCCAATTGCTGTATTTGCAGTCCGATGATCCCGAAAAACCAATTAAAATCTACATCAACTCTACAGGTACTTCTGGTTACAGTGGCGAACCTATCGGTTTTGAAACCGAAGCCTTCGCTATCTATGACACTATGAAATATATCAAGCCTCCTATCCACACCATTTGTATTGGTTCGGCTATGGGTATGGCTGCGATGATTCTTAGTGCTGGGACAAAAGGCTGTCGTGCTAGTTTGCCCAATTCTTCCATTATCCTGCATCAGCCGAAAAGCTACGCCCAAGGACAGGCGACGGATATTCAAATTCGTGCTAAGGAAGTTTTGGCAAATAAAGCTTCAATGCTGGAAATTCTAGCCCGGACGACTGAACAAGACATGACGAAAATTAGCAAGGACATGGATCGTCTTTTCTACATGACTCCCGACCAAGCTAAGGAGTATGGTTTGATTGACAGGGTTTTTAGGAAGGAAGAACTCGCTAATCTCCCACTCCCTGTAAGTGTGCTTTAAATAGGTAATGGGTGATTGGTGATTGGTAATTGGTAAGAAGATATAGCTTCATCTAACCACTGACCACTGACCACTGACCACTGACAACTAACAACTGACTAATTACAAACGGAGTACCGCAAATGCCTATAGGCGTGCCTAAAGTTCCTTACCGGATGCCCGGTGGACAATATACAGATTGGATTAGCATTTATGACCGTCTTTATCGGGAAAGAATTATTTTCCTGGGAAGAGATGTGGATGACGAAATTGCTAACCAAATTATTGCTGTCATGCTGTATCTGGATTCCGATGATCCTGGGAAGGATATTTATTTATATATCAATTCCCCCGGTGGGATGGTGACATCTGGTTTGGCAATTTATGACACCATGCAACACATTAAGTCTGATGTGGTGACAATCTGTGTCGGTTTGGCTGCTTCTATGGGATCTTTCCTGTTGGCTGCGGGGACAAAGGGTAAACGCATGGCCTTACCTCACTCCCGGATTATGATTCACCAACCTTCTGGCGGAACTCGCGGACAAGCTTCTGATATCGAAATCGAAGCTAGAGAAATTCTGCGAATTCGGAGTCAGTTAAATCAAATTTATGCTGATAATACTACTCAACCTTTAAGCAAGATTGAAAAAGACATGGATCGTGACTTTTTTATGTCTGCTCAAGAGGCTAAGGAATACGGTTTAATTGATCGTGTGATTGAAGAACGTATTTAATAGTGGAAAATAATTCAAAATTCAAGATGTAAAATTCAAAAGTATGAATTACTCATTTTGAATTTTTAGTTTTGAATTTTGAATTTAAGTCAAATGAAGCAACATGGATCTTGAAGATTATTATCGGATATTGGGTTTAAGGTCGGGAGTTTCTTTTGCTGATGTGAAAGCGTCCTATCGCCGATTGGTTCAGCAATATCATCCTGATATCAACCCAAATGATCTCAAAGCGAAAGACAAATTTATTGCGGTGACTGAGGCTTATAAGTTTCTGCAAACGGTTTTACCACCGGAGGAAATTAAGCCTCGGACTAATGAGGTGAAAACTGATGTTTCTAGTGCTAGAGAAGTGCAAACTCAACCAGCAGCACCGAAAGCAACGGTTATATCTCATCCACCCAATTTAGAGGATATAGAACAACGGTTAAAGTGGAAGACTTATGAGCAGTTACAGCGATTTTTACAGGAAAGACGTTTTCCCCAGGCGATCGCTCTAGCAGAGGCTTTAATGGCACGTTTACCAGGGGATGCGGAGGTGCGTCAATGGTTAGCGATCGCTTATCAAATCTGGGGACGAGCTTTAATTACGGAAAAACAACTCCCAAAAGCCAGAATTTATCTGAAAAAAGCCTTAAAAACTGACCCATACAATAAAGCTTTATGGAATGAAGTTCAGCAGGATTTTCAACGTTTGGGATTGAAACTTTAGTTAATTGGTAATGGGTAATGGGTAATTGATAATTGGTAAGAGTTTATTATTGATTCATTTTTTATTTTTGAATTGTTTATTTCTCTGCGTGGATGTAATCTACAAAGTAGAATTTAGGAATGAATGAAAATTTCAACCACGCAGAAATTCCTACTCCTAAAAGTGCGGTAATTATTAATGGTAAACCTAGCTGTAACCGCAAATCATCAGGTAATAAAGCCACTCCAGATATAACAATTACAAAATATGCTAAAAGTCCTATTTGCAACCTTTCTAAATTTTTAACTGCGGTTCGACAACTACTACAATGCTGGGTATGTTGTTTATATCTATCCAACATTTCCCCATGATTATCATTAATAGGTGTAGGTTCACTCACATTAATTCCTACTTCATGCCAAGGCAATTTACCCTGACAATATTTATCAAACCAATTGCGAAATTCAATTACTAATTTATCAGCATTTGTCGGTAATTTATAGGCAGTTTTCCAGCTTTCATGTAATTGTTTCTTCTGTAATAAATACTCTTGCTGATTTAGTAGCATCATATCCCCATCTAATACTAGATTTCTTTCATGAATATGATTCCACCAACGAGGAATAAAGCGATGTAAAGTCTTAGCAAAATTGCGGGAAAATTGAGCAACTATTCTCGATTTACCAGGAGATACAGGAATAGCATAAACCAGTAAACCTAATTTTTTGCCAGTATTACCAAGACTAATTGCATATTCTAATCTACAAGGTGGTTCAAATGTAATTGTTGTGGGTAAACCTCTCGCAATATCTACTTCAATTAAATCCATGGTTGATTTAACTATGTTAATAGGTATAGGTTGAGCTTTGTCTCTATTACCTTGGACTCCATGATGAGCAAAAGGGACATGACTAGGATCTGCAACATTTTCTATTAATGTTTGCCAATCGTATTCCAAATCACGAACATAATTCGACCACACAAATCCTTTTTCTGCATCTATTTGGGGTGATAAAGGTAAAGGTGTATTTTCAGCTATTGCTGCTGTTTTTTCATCTGGCCACACCCAAAGTAGTTCCTGTTGTTGACGCACTGGAAAGGAAATAACACAAAAATTATCTTGATTTTTGGTGACAATTTCTGGGTTTTCTGCTTGGGGAACGCGCTGACAAATGCCATTTTCATTAAATTCCCAACCGTGATAACTACACATTAAGTTACCTGTTTTATCTTCGATTCTACCTTCGCTTAATGGTGCGAGACGGTGGGGACATTGATCTAAAAATACCCGATATGTTTCTGATTTTGTAGGTTTCCAAATTACTAATCTTTTTCCTAATAATGTCATCGGTTTGGGTTTGTGTGGTTCTAAATCTTCTATAGGGATGAGAGGATACCACTGTTGAAAGAAATTAAATTCAGATTGCATATTGCTTCTAAGAGATAAAACAAGTACACTACTGATAGTATACTGTGACAATAATTTTAATTTCTCGAACTATTCAAATTCACCATGGCCAATCCCTTTTTTCCAGGTAAACCAGTTCTCCCAGAAAGTTTTGTGGGGCGGACATCAGAAATTAACTATGCTTTTGACCAAATCCATAACCGCAGCCATTTCGCCATTTGGGGTGGGCCAGGAATGGGTAAGTCTTCATTCTTGCAGAAATTAGCTTCTGAGCAAACATGGCGAGAATATGGATTAGATCCATCTCAAGGTATCGCTGTCATGGTCAATTGTCAAAATATCATTCCCTTTACTCCTGCTGGTTTTTGGCGGGAAGCTTTAAGTTTGCTGCATGATAAATTAGACAGTGAACCACAACTACAAGCTGAAATAAAGCCATTACTCGAAAAACCGACGACAAATGATAGTCTGCGCCAAGCATTACGGAGATTGGGTAAAAAAGATAAGTTTTTAGTATTGTTGGTAGATGATTTTGATGCAGCTTTAGTGAGCAATGATCAATATCAAGAAGCTGAAATGGAAACATTTTTAGCTCAGTGTCGTAATTTGGCGGTTCATGCGGAAGAAGGTCAATACCTCTCAATGATTGTGGCTTCACTCCAACGCCTCAGTGAATTAGGTCCCAAGCTTAACCCCAATGCTTCTCCTTGGTACAATCACTATCTGTTTCAATCGCTGAAATTGTTTCCTACCAAGGATTTAGTTCAACTATTAAATATTATTAGACCACCCACATTACGGGGTGAAATCATGAATATTACTGGTGGACATCCAAGGTTAGTCCAAACTGCTGGGTTTTTCTTGTATCGAGAGCTACAGCCTGGGATTAATCCCGATATTACATCATTTGCTGAAAATTTTGAAAGAGATACTCAACAGATTTTCAAAACAATTTGGCATAGATGTAATCCTAAAGAACAGGTGTTGTTAATGCTGATAGCCTTGTTAGATATGGAAGGTCATATAGGGGAACTAAACTTTAAATTAAAAGGCATTGGCCGCATTTTTACACAACATGAACGATCTTTAAGAAAGTTGGAAGAACAGGGTGTAATTACTTCCAATTCTCTAGAACCAGAAAAGTTTTACTCTTTCACTTCATCACTTATGAAAAAATGGGTAATTCAGGAGATTTTGCAGACTCCAGAACAATCAATCAGAGATAGAGAAAAAGAATTTATGAATCTGATTAGTCATGGACAAGTAAACCAAGTTAAAGAAGTAGTTACTTGGTTAGGTAACAATCCAAATAAAGTAAAATCTTTCCTAGATTGGATTACAAAGGTAGTACCAGTATTTCCTGCATAGATATTTGAATAGAGAAGTTCTTTTCGACTTCTCTACTAAGTTTATAGACCATGATTGATCTGAAATTAAGTTTATCAAGGAGCAGATAAAATATGCCTTTCCCTCCAAATCCTTACATAATAGGTGGTCGAATTACAGATACAAATAGATTTTTTGGACGCGAAAATTTTTTTAATGACATTAATTATTATCTTAAAACCGACAATGTAAAACTAATTTTATTACATGGTCAAAGACGGATTGGCAAATCATCTGTAATTGCACAAATTCCTGGAAAATTAGGTACAGATGAATTTGTTTTTATCAGTTTCGATTTTCAAGGTACAGTAAACTCGTCTCATCAAGAAATTATACATTCAATTGCAATTGGAATTATAGAGAAACTAGAAACATTAGAAACAAACGAGGAAATTTTAACCCATTTAGCAGAGAATATTCTTACCAATATTGAGATTTTTTCTCGTGAATTTCTACCGACAGTTTATCAACAATTAGGTAATAAGAAATTGGTTTTACTATGGGATGAATTTGATGTTTTGACTGAAAGAGATACTGAATCAGATACAGATAGTAATAATTTTTGTGATTATATTCTACAGCTACAGAAAAGAGATCAGAAATTATTTATTATCCCAGTAGTAGGAAGACATATATCAAAGTTACCAAAATTAGTTTCTTCATTACGAGAAGCACTAAATATAGAAATTGGTTTGTTAAAGAAAGAGGATACTCAAAAGTTAATTATTCAACCTGATAAGAATGTTTTAAACTATGAAGAAGAAGCAATAGAAGCAATTTTCCAATTATCCGCAGGACATCCTTATGTTACCCAGTGTATATGTTCTGCCATTTATAATCTAGCACGCGATCGCTATAATCAAACAAATGTGCTTCCCCAGAGTATAAATGGTCATCATGTTGAAAGTATCGTAGATAAAGCAATTGAATTAGCTGAAGGTGGTTTAGATTGGTTCTGGGGGGGATTAACCCCTGAGCAGCAAGTTATTTTTGCAGCAGCAGCAGAGGCTCGAAATATAGCTATTCAAGAAAATGAACCTCCCCAGCTAATGCTATTAAGAAGCCATGGAATAGCAACAGAATATTTGAATACAGCAGACGAACAATTACATGAATATGGTTTTTTAGATAATAACAGGGTTAAGGTAGAATTTGTCCGTCGTTGGTTGGTGAAAAGTCATCAGCTAAAAGAGGAAATTAGCCATTTAGAGACAGTTGAACAAGAAAATGTTAATAAGCTCTTGTCAGTAGCAGATGATTTGCGAGAACATGATGATACACGGGCAGTGCAAACTTATGAACTGGCTTTAAAGCTTAATCCTAATAACTTTAAAACTGTAACATCTTTGGCTGAAGAATATTTAAAGATTGAAGAACTTAATAAAGCCTGTGAACTTTACAAACGAGCCTATCAATTCTATTCTTTTATCGGAAATATAAATAAACAAGAGTCTGTTTTACAGCCTTTATTAACTGTAGCTGAAAAATACTCAAAGTCCGAAAATTTTGAGCAAGCCTTGGAAATTTACAGACTAGCTGACGAAATTGATAGAGAAAGTAGCAAAGATGGTTTTTTACAGACAATAGAAAATTATGTCCATAAATTGATACTTGCAAGAGAATGGATTAAAGCAACAGAACAATGTCAATCAGGGTTAGAAATTGATCCAAACAGAATATTATTTAAACAAAGATTAAAAGAAATTGAAGCCCGTGAGTCTAACACTAATCTTAACGTTGCAGCTAAACCTTTAAATAAAAAACCTTCTACAATCATGCTCAAATGGCTCAACCGTAGTTCAAGACTAATAGCATCTTTAGGATTAGCTGGAGTTGTAGTTATTGGTGTGGGTATTTCTCAAAGTTTGAGAACTTGTCCACCAGGTGAAAGAAAGGAATTAGGTGTTTTTTGTGTAGTAGATAATAGTGGAATTAGTCGAGGTAATCGCACTTTCTTCCCTGAGATTAATAATACCTATCGTGACCAAGGTATTCAAGCCTTTAAAAAAGGTAATTATCAAGAAGCAATTAAATTATTTAAAGAAGCTGTAAACGCTAATCACAATGACCCAGAAGTGCTAATTTATTATAATAATGCCCTAGCTCGTAAACAAGGTTCTCCGTTTACATTAGCAGTAGTTGTGCCAATAGTACCAATTAGAGGTGTTGCTCAAGAAATATTACGTGGTGTAGCCCAAGCACAAGACCAATTCAATCAAAAAAATGGCTTAAACCGCAGATTACTAGAGATTGTAATTGCTAATGATAGCAACACAGAAAAGGCTAAGGAAGTAGCACAAGAACTCGCCAAAGATGCTTCCATATTCGGAGTAATTGGACATTATTCTAGTGAAGCTACTCAGCTTGCATTACCAGAATATGAAAAAGCAAAATTAGCAGTTGTTTCGCCTACCAGTGCTAGCACTTTTCTAAACAATCCAGTTTTCTTTAGAGCAGTTTCTTCTAGTGAAAGTGCAGGAAAAACACTTGCTGAATACACTTATAAAAATCTGCAATTGAAAAAAGCAGTAGTTTTTGGAAATCCGAATAGTCTATATAGTAATAATATCAGAGAGATATTCACTAATCAATTTGAAAAACTAGGAGGTGAGGTGGTTCGTAAACCCCTAATTGATTTAACTGCTTCTATATTTAATCCAGAGAAAGAAGTTGCTAAAAGTGTCTATAATTATAAGGCAAAAGCAGCGTTATTGTTTCCAGATACAGAAAGCACTAATATTGCTCTCAAGATTGCTAAAGAGATTACCAAAATAAACGAAATACTCAAAACTCAAAATCCACCAAGACCAGAATTAAAAATGTTAGGTGGAGCTAGTCTTTATCTGAATGAAACCTTAACCAGCGGGAATAACAATGTAGATGGTTTAATCATTACAGCACCCTGGTTTAGAGAATCATCACAAGCTAAATCTTTTGCCGACAAAGCAGATAAGAAGTGGGGAGGATATATTAGTTGGCGGACTGCAATTAGCTTTGATGCGACTCAGGCTTTAATTAAAACTTTATCTAATAATGCAACTCGTAGTACAGTATTAAGAGGGCTGGAAAAAGTCAGTCTGCTCGCAAGTGAAACTTCCGGCTATCCTCTCAAGTTTACACCGGAAAGAGAGCGTGAAGGGGAATCTATTCTTTTGCAAGTTAAAGGCAATCAATTCGTTCAAATTGATCCACCAGCAAAACCGTGATCTCACAGATGCAATTAAAACGTTTGGAGGTACTATGAGGATATGATTACTTCTTTTAAGTCTCAAAGAAACCCTTATGTTATTGGTCGTCCTATTGACCAACAGTTGTTTTTTGGGCGAGAAAGCCTATTTTTGACTATTCAAGATCATATTCAACATAATAGCAACATTATCTTGTTATATGGTCAGCGCCGCATTGGTAAGTCATCTGTCATTAGAAACATTCCTCATGGATTGAATGATTTACATGAGTTTGTTTTTGTGACATTTAATTTAGAACATTATAGCCAAAAGTCCCTAAGTGAAATTTTGGCGGATTTAGCTCAAGAGATACTTCATGATCTTTCGTTGGACGATGAAAATATTAAACTACCGGAAATTACGGAGTTAGAATTAGATACGGGAATTTTTTCTCATCAATTCTTACCGCAAGTATATCAATTATTAGAAAATAAGAATTTGGTATTGGTACTTGATGAATTTGATGCCTTAATGAATAGTAATAATCCAGAATTATTAGAACAAGTTTATAAATATTTATCTTCCCTTATCAATATTAATAAAAAATTATTTTTAATTTTATTAATAGAACAAAGATCAGTAAATAAGCACAGAATAAGTAAGATATTTAAGGATGTACCTGTTCGAGAAATTGGGCTGTTGGATGAAAATAGTACAAAAGAATTAATTATTAAGCCAGCAGAAAATATTCTTGAATATGAAGAAGATGCGATAAAAGCAATTTTTGATCTATCCGCAGGACACCCTTATTTTACTCAAGCGATATGTTTTACTATTTTTGGGAGAGCGAGAGAGGAGGATAAATGGACAGTTAGTAGTGAAGATGTAAAACTCATTATTAATAAAGCAATTGAGTTAGCTGAGGCTGGTTTAACATGGTTTTGGGACGGCTTTTCGATTTTAGAAAAAGTTGTCTTTGCAGCAATAGCAGAAGCACAAGAAAATTCAAATGATTATGTTAGATTAATAAAAAGATTTAGACATGACACAGAAGATAAATTAATTATAGAAACGAATCAACTTCTGAGAAGTAATGGATTTTTAGATGAAATAGAGGAAAGGGTTAAAATAGAATTTGTCCGGCTCTGGATCATACAACGTCACCCACTAAGAGAAGAAATTCATGAGTTAGATAAAATTGAGCAAAAAAAAAGTCCTAGTAATAGTAATATAATTCCAGATTCAAACACTGTTGAGAGCGATTCTACACTTGAGAGTGATATTAATTTACATCAATCAAGTGAAGTTAATATTCCAGATATTCGTGCAAAATCCAATTTGATTATTTTAACTGCAATAGCATCTGTTGTTTTTATTATTTCTAGTATTATAGTAGCTAGTATTTCTCGCGGATCTAAAGACTGCGAACCAGGTAAACGAAAGGAATTAGGTGTTTTTTGTGTAGAAGACAATAGTATAATTAATAGTAGAATTAGTCGAGGCGATCGCACTTTATTCCCTGAGATTAATAATATCTTTCGTGATAAAGGCATTCAAGCCTTCCAACAAGGTAATTATCCAGAAGCAACTAAATTCTTTGAACAAGCTAAAAAAGCTAATCCCTATGACCCAGAAGTGCTAATTTATTATAATAATTCTCTAGCACGTCAAAAAGGTTCTCCTCTAACATTAGCAGTAGTTGTACCAGTAGACAAAAGCACCATTACTACTCAAGAAGTATTACGTGGAGTAGCTCAAGCACAAAACCAATTTAATCAAAACAAGGGTTTAAATAGCAGATTACTCGAAATTGTAATTGCTAATGATAGCAACACAGAAAAAGCCAAAGAAGTAGCTCAAGAACTCATCAAAGATTCTTCAATACTGGGAGTCATTGGACATATTTCTAGTGATGCTACCAATATGGCATTACGAGAATATGAAAAAGCCAAATTAGCAGTTATTTCCCCTACTAGCACTAGCATTTTATTGAACAATCCAGTTTTCTTCAGAGCAGTTTCTTCTGATGAAAGTGCCGGTAAAAAACTTGCTGAATATACTTATAAAAGTCTGAAATTAAAAAAAGCAGTAATTTTTGGAAATCCAACTAACTCATATAGTAATAGTATCAGAGAGATATTTACGAATCAGTTTGAAAAACTAGGAGGTGAGGTAGTTCGTAAACCTTTAATTGATTTAACTTCTCCTACATTTGATGCAGAAAAAGAAGTTGCTAAAAGTGTCTATGGTGATCATGCAGAAGCAGTAATGTTATTTTCTAATACGCAAAAGCTTGATATTACTCTCAAGATTGCTAAAGAAATTACTAAAAGAAACGAAACACTCAAAACCCAAAATTCACCAAGACGAGAATTAAAAATGTTAGGTGGAGATAATCTTTATCAGGATGAAATCTTAAACAGTGGAGGGAAAAATGTAGACGGTTTAATCATTGCAGTACCCTGGTTTAGAGAAACACCACAAGCTAAATCTTTTGCCCAAAAATCAGATAAGCAGTGGGGAGGAGCTATTAGTTGGCGGACTGCAACTAGCTTTGATGCAACTCAGGCTTTGATTAAAGCTTTATCTAATAATCCATCTCGTAGTACAGTATTGGAAGGATTGGCAAATGTTAGTCTTTCTGCTAATGAAACATCAGGCTATCCTCTTAAGTTTACACCAGAAAGGGAGCGTGAAGGTCAATCTATTCTTTTGCAAATTAAACAAGGTCAGTTTACAATGATTCCCAATAATTAAATTAGGTTGTATACAAAAATTATATGTCCCAATCTATCGCTGTTACTGTTAAGTTATTTGCTGTTTATCAAGAAGCTTTTGATGTGTCCGAACTAGTGTTAGATTTTCCTGATGGTACACCAGTTCAAGCTGTGTGCGATCGCTTAATTGCCGAACACCCAAAATTAAGCAAATGGCGAGAAATAACCCGCTTTGGTGTGAATTTACAATTTGTTGCACCAGATACCATTCTCCAAAATGGTGACGAAGTGGTTTTAATTCCCCCAGTCAATGGTGGTTAATGAGGATATATTCCAATACATTAAAAAGAAATTAAAGATGATTAAGTTAATTTTTACAACAATTTTCATAGTTTTCCTCACAGCTTGTACTAGTATTGCCTTATTACCAACACCGGAATTAGTGCAAAAAGCGATCGCACTCCAACTAGAACAAACCCAACAACAACTTAACCAACAGCTAGATTTAAACTTCCAAAAATTTAATATTCAGCGGATATCCATTACTCAACAACAACCCCTCACCATTGAAAACTTACCGGCTTATCGGGTACAGGGAAATTATGATTTTACGGTTAAATTACCAAAACGCAGTTTTAAACAACTTGAAAAACCCTTTGAAGTTTATCTGCAAATTCAACAAGAAGGTAAAAGTTGGCGGTTATTAATACCAGAAAAAACCCGTCAAAATCCTCAATCAAAATGGCAAAGTTACTTAATTCTTTAATGGAACGAGTTCCAATTATGATAGTTATCTTATCAAAAAGATAAAATAATTTTATAACTTGACATAACTTATCTGTACCAAAATAAATGTACATAGCTGATATAATTAAAATCCTAACCTCATCAAAAATCGGCGTTGCTGATAGCCTGCGTGGCGATAGCCATATTGAGGTATGAAACTAAAAACTCAAAATCTAAAACTTTGCGTCTTTGCTCCTTTGCGACTTTGCGCGAAACAAAATTCATACCGCCATTATGCAACGCCCAAAAATATATCAATCTCAGATTCAACCTGTGATATATGCTGGTTTAAGGTTAGACTCTAAATATATAGGAAAAAAATACTTCTTTCCTTAATTATTGTAAAATTCACTTAACAAACAAAGATTCAGTTTGAACAAGTGTCATCTAATACAAAGGACAAATAAAAATGACAGAAAATAATCAGGATAATGTTGGTAATACTGAAGAAAGTTCTCAAGGAACAATCATAGTTGCTGGAATGCGTCCCATTACCACCGGGACATTACAAGTAGTTGATACCTTCAACTCTATGGGGATTCGTCCCATAGGTGCAAACACATTCCAAGTAGTTGATAGTATTAACTTGTCTGGTATTCGTCCCATAGCTTCTAGCACCTTGGTAGTTGCTGACAACTATTCTGTCTTCGGAAATCGGCCAATAGCACCAAATACCTTTGACGATTCCGAACTTTTGATGGGTTTTCTAGACTAATTACAAGATTACTCGGTAAGCGTAAAGCTCAGTCACTTTAGTGCTGAGATATAAGCGACACGGGCGAATTTATTCGCTCAAGCTCTTGACTAGTAACAGTAGGTGTGATATACTTTCAGAAGTTCCATAATTTAAGTATAACTAAACAACGTAAAAACTTAACTAATTTGGTTGAGTGCGTAGTCATACCTAACAGTATTGCAGTTTAGGAAAGCTAAATTTGGTGAAAAATGAAATACAAAAATCGAGTACGGTAGGGCATACCGGAATTAACGCTTTAGGAGAATCGACCTCTGTTTTTGTTGGAGTAATCCAGCAATTGTAAGTTGGCTCATTGATTAAAGAATCTCAGTGTCTTTAGACCTGAGAGTGTCAAATTTCCAATATTTTCATCATATCAAATTCAACCTGGTTTTATGAATAAACTAGGTTGTTTTATTAGAAGGAGTCAGGAGTCAGGAAGAAGAATTAGAAGGAAATAAGAATAGTCTCAAATCTGGGAAAATGATAGCTAAATGAATAGTTTCAAAGTTTATTCCTTGCACATTATTCACATTTTATCCTTCTCAATTCATTGATTTATTTATCAAGGTTTTAGGTTTATTAAGCAAGCCCTAATTATGGCAAAATATCCAATTTTATCAACATCTTTAAACTTTCACGAAGATTATCCATGTCCAGTATGTCACGTGGGTAAAATTTCGCAAATGTTGATGATGGAAACTATGTGTTGTGATTTTTGCAATGAAATATTTACAGTTAACTTAGAATTACAACAAGTTAAAATGCCTTCTAGAGAACCACCTTTAGTTTGGAATTGGAATGGATTAAGGTGGACCCAAGCACGATTAGGAAATGTGGAATTAGGTTGGGGTTATGGTTTGTCCGCAATTGCTTTTATTATTTTACCGACTACCTTAATAGGAATTACAGCCTATTATTTTCCTCCTCATTCTCATGTTCCGCTTTCATGGATTCCATTTATTTGGACTGTGCTAACTTTTTTATCACACTTAGGAATTATTGTGTGGATTTTTATTGAAGTTTATCAGCTTCCCATTATCGCATATTTGCGAGCTATTACCCGTTGGCAAAATAGACTAGTTAGGTAGAAAAGTTCTGACTCCTATTAATTTTTAATTCCTCCTTGGGGTACTAGCAAAATCCCCTCATCATCTGCTAATAAATTGTGTGCTGCTTCCAACATAGATGGCATTATTTCTTGCAAATCTTCCCGATTATTTAAGTAAGTTTTTAAAGCTGACATTGGGTCAATACTGCTACTCGCGCTTAATTCAGGAATGCGGGGTTTTGCTAACTGACTCACTAATTCAGCTTGTATAGTGTAAGTGTGCGCGACACTTAAAGCTTGGTGAAGAGAAGAGTTATCAATTAAATCCAATTGTTCTGATTTCAATTTGTAAATAAGTCGCACCACATTATCTTGAATATCATATTTAGCAATTCCTTTTAATAATGCCTTTTGTGGATCATCCTGCTTAGATAAATCTATCTCAATAGTCCGAAAAGTTCGCACAGGTAAAGGACAAAATTCCCAATCTGCTTTCCCTTTTTCCAAATCTATCATCACATAACCTTTGTCTTCCTTCTCTTCACTAAAATCTACCCGTTCAATACTTCCTGGATAAATTACCGGTGGGTCATTGGATTTATTTAAATTTTGGTGTTTGTGGACATGACCTAAAGCCACATAATCAAAACATGGTCTAGTTAATAAAGATAAAGGTAAGGTAAAACCTTTCCCGACTGCTAATAAACGTTCTGCACCTAAAGTGGCATTATCAGCCATTAAATGAGCTAAAAGTACAGTGGGTAAATCTGGGTCAAGACGGCGAATTTCTCCTTCGATAACTACCTCTAAACGGTCTGTCAGGAGTTGATTTACTTCAGCTAAAGAAGAACCTTGAGTTTCTTGACGAGTCATCAAAGTTGAACGAGTTAACCAAGGAAGAGTAATGATTTGCACATCTCCGCTGCGGGTAGAAATGCGATGAGTTGTTAAAGTATCACCAACCACAAACCCTGGTACTCCCAAAGTCCGATAAATATTTAAACTCGCACCTCCCAAACCCTGGGAATGTTGGTCATGATTTCCCACTAATAATACTGTGGGGATATCTGCATCTACTAGTCGGCGAAATTGATTAGCAAAGGCTTCTTGAACATAGGGTGCAGGTGTGGCATTGGGGAAAGCATCACCACCAAATAAAACTAAATCTACATGATTGGCGATCGCTCGGTCAATACACAAAGATAATGTTTTCACAAAATCCTCCAGTCGTGTGTTTAAACCTGTGGCTGGATTAACGCGCCCGTGGCAAAAACCGCTACCAATATGAATATCTGAAAGATGGAGAATTTTCATAGTTTATTGGTTGTAAGGGTTTAGATCCCCGATTTCTCAAAGAAGTCGGGGATCTATTCTTCGATCTATTCTAAATCTAGTAGCAGTTTTTTGAAGTCACTGCTATGAGGTAAGTTATGATCCGCTAAAAATTGCTGATAAACTGATTCTTCCTCAATCTGCATTTTGATATACTCTATCTTGGGTATTGTTCCTTTTCTTAATCCAGCATATTCTAAATAACTGGAAAACTCCCATTCTTCGGGTTGCTTCACCAGTGATGCTTTCACAGGATTGAGATGAATATACTGAGAGAGGTTAACAAGATAGTCAGTTTGTGAAATATGAATACTTTGAAACCTTCCCTGAAATAATACTCCAGAACGGTTAAAACGTTTATTAATTGCTTTTGTGTAAGAAAGTGAGAGAGATTTCATAGCATCAGAAAGGGTTTCATCTCTCAGATAGACTAGAAGATGATAATGATTAGGCATTAAACAGTATGCAATAATATCTACTGAATTTTTAATTAGATGTTCTCTGATCAGTCGAAGAAAATAAATATAGTTTTCACGTTCAAAGAAAATTATTTGGCGATTGTTTCCGCGATTATAAACATGATAAAAGTTGCCAGTTTGGAGTGGAATCCTTCTTTGTCCCATAATTGGATGTTTATTCGCATTATTTCAGAGAGTTCAGAAATTTCAGATCCCTGACTTCTTTAAGAAGTCAGGGATCTAAGAGATTAAATGTGAATTCCACACTCAGTTTTTTCGCTTCCTCTCCAACGTCCAGCGCGTTCGTCTTCACCTTCACCTACTTTAGTAGTAATGGGTTCGTCGCCAATGCTAGGATAACCTTCGTCATGGAGAGGATTGTAAATTACTTTATGTTCAGCTACATAAGCCCAGCTTTGTTTACGAGTCCAATTAGCTAGAGGGTTGATTTTTAATCTGCCTTTACCATCTAATTCTAATACGGGCATGGTAGCACGAGTAACGGCCTGATCACGACGGCGACCTGTAATCCAAGCTACAGTATTGAGTTCATCTAATCCCCGTAAAAGTGGTTCGATTTTGGTAATGTCGTGGAATTTAGCAATATCTGTATCCCAGAGGGCTGCACCGAATTTAGCAGCAAAGGCTTCACGGCTATCCACGTCTGGTGTTTTATACGTTTGTAAATCTAGGTTATAGATTTCTTTGACTTTACCAACTAATTCTAAGGTTTGAGGGAAATGATAAAGGGTATCCAGGAAAATTACAGGAACGGGATGCTGAAGTACGCTATAGAAAATATGTGTCAAGATAATATCATCTACGTTGAAGGCGCTAGTTTGTACCAGTCCTGTGGGGATATTCTTCACAGACCAGGCTAATATCTCTGTAGGACTTGCGGTTTCAAATTGCTGATTTAGTGATGCTAAGTCAAAGGCGGTAGAAGTTGTCATGATCTTTCTCTAAAACAAAGATTTTTTTATTTTTATTAAATTTAATTTTACCTTAATAAAGTCACATACAGCGGTTTCCGCTCTTATGAGGTACAAAGTTGAATCATGAAACTCTTGTAGTGCGGGCATCTTGCCCGCTAGATATGTACCTCATAACACCGGGAAGTGCTGTATCCCCCCGATGATTGAGGAAATAGGGCAGAGCGTAGGTTGCAGGGGAGATATTTCCAACCAACAACCAACAACTGACAACTGACAACTAACAACTAACAACTAACAACTGACAACTGACCTAATTATGTAGTATTTTGATTGCAAGTCTGTTTAAGGATTCATCCCATGCAACAGTTACTCAAGCAATTATTTAGTAACTCAAAATACCTTGTCCGTCTCATTTTTCCTGTATTGGTAATGATGATGGCGAGTTCACTGTTTATTTTACCTGCTGCTGCTACTGGTGTATACCAAATACCCAGTTTAACGGCAGATACTTGGATTTTAGATCAAGGTGATGTGATTAGCCGATTGAATGAAGGTCAGATTAGTAAGACTTTCCAGGATTTAGCTCAGGAAACTGGTAACGAGGCTAGAATTGTCACTATTCACCGCCTCGACTATGGGGAAACACCGGAAAGTTTTGCCAAGGGACTATTTAGTAAATGGTTTCCAACAGCAGCAGAACAGGCTAATCAAGTGTTATTACTTGTTGATACTGTTACTAATGGAACTGCTTTAATTAGTGGAGATCAGGTTAAGTCTCTGTTAACTGATTCTATCGTCCAAAGCGTGGCTGAAGAAACATTGGGTACAGCATTACGTAGTGGTAATAAATACAACCAAGGATTTTTGGATGTGAGCGATCGCTTGGTGGCTGTTTTATCCGGTAAACCAGATCCCGGTCCGCCAGAGATCAAGGAAACAGTCCAAGTAGAAGGAACTTTTACCAAAGCTGAAGAAACAGATCAAGGTAATGCTACTGCTTGGGTTGTCGGGCTGTTAATTGCGGCCACTGTCATCCCAATGGCTACATACTACATTTACTTAGTGTTTCAAAAACCACCCTCTCAGGAATCTGAGGAATAGGGAATAGGGAATAGGGAATTGGTTATTTTTTTCTTTCCAATTCCTGACTCCTATTTTTTATTTAAAACACTGTTTCTTCAGGAATAATTATTTTCTGTATTTTCAGAATTTTCTGACTCCAAAGTTCTAACATTGCGGCTAATTTATCTTTAGCTACTGGTTTACTTAAATAGTCGTCCATACCAGCATCTAAACAAATTTTTTGGTCTTCTTTCATGGCATTAGCAGTAATAGCAATTACTACAGGTTGTTGATGTTTAGGAAAGGAACTTACTGGACGACGACGAATTTCTTTTGTGGCTGCCAAACCATCGAGAATTGGCATTTGACAATCCATGAAAATCAAGTCATAGGGAATTTTATCTAATAATTCTAATACTTCTTGACCATTGGCTACGGCATCTGCTTGATATCCTAGATTTTGAAGTTGCTTGAGAAAGACTTTTTGATTAACTAGATTATCTTCTGCTAACAGCAACTTTAATTTGGATGTATTCTTGTTACTTATTGCTTGCAACTCTTCATTGATAGCAATCTGAGAATTATTTATTTTCGATTGAGAACCTACTATATTCATAATAGTATCAAGCAGTCGAGTAGGCTTAACCGGCTTGACTAAATAACTGATAAATCCTATATCTAATGCCTTTTTTACTTCATCTCTTTGATTAGTAGAAGCCAGCATAATTAAAGGGACATTAGCAATAGCTGGATTTTTCTTAATTTGTATTCCTAGAGTCAACCCATCTATCTCAGGCATTTGCATATCAATTATGGCAATATCATAGGGCATCTGCTGTGCTGCGGCTGTTTCTAAAGCTGCAAGTCCGGCAATAGCAGAATCAACTTCATCTATGTGCATTCCCCAACTGATAGCTTGGTGGTGGAGAATTTCTCGATTGATAGTATTGTTATCTACTACTAACAACCGTCGCTGACTAAGAATTTGATCATCTTGATTTTGAGAAACAGATTCTGGCTGTTTAGTAAAAGATAAATTAAACCAAAATTTAGAACCTTTACCAATCTCACTGTTGAGGCCAATTTTTCCACCCATTAAAGTTACTAATTGTTGGCAAATGGCTAGTCCTAAACCCGTACCGCCATATTTACGGGTAATAGAAGCATCAACTTGGGTAAAGGGTTGGAAAAGGTTATTTTTATCTTCAGTGGTAATGCCAATACCTGTGTCTATGATGGCAAATTGAATGGTAGCTGTATCATCGGTTTCTGAAATTAATTCTAGTTGAATAATTACTTTTCCTTGGCTGGTGAACTTGATCCCATTACCCATCAAATTCATGATAACTTGTCGCAGACGACTAGCATCTCCTTGGATATAAATTGGGACATTGGCAGGAATTAATGCTGCTATTTCTAGTCCTTTATCATGAGCTTGGGGTGCTAACAGTTCTATAACTTCTTGAATGCAGGTAGATAGGTTAAAATCTAGGGTTTCTAGCATCATTTTCCCGGCTTCAAGTTTGGATAAATCCAAAATTTCGTTAATCAAGGATAAGAGAGCATCACCACTAGTCCGCACTGTTTCCAAAAAATCTTGTTGCTCTGGATTAAGGGGAGTTTCTAATAGTAAGCTGGTCATGCCCAAAACGCCGTTCATTGGGGTACGGATTTCATGACTCATATTGGCCAAAAAACTACTTTTGGCTTGTAATGCTGATTCGGCTTCCTGTCGAGCTATTTCTAGTTCTTGACGGTGAATAATTTCTGATTCTAATAGTTTAGCTTGGACTAAGGCAATACCGATTTGATCAGCAAGCGATCGCAAGAATTCTCTTTCCCAAGTATTCCAATGACGGGGTTGAGTACATTGATGAGCAATCAACAGTCCCCAAAATTCATCTTCGAGAAAAATAGGAATCACAAGGTTGGCTTTGATGTGAAATCTTTCCAGTAATTGTCGGTGACAAAGTTGGATATTGGCTTTTTCTATATCATCAATACTGGTAATCCATTGTTGAGCATATTTATGAGCGTGTTTTTCTACAAAACAAGGGTCAAAAATCTGCTCTCCTATGACAACAGGGATACCGGGAATCAATGCTTCTTTACGTGCAGTTAAATTGCCATTTTCTTCTAACTCTAAGATGAGGACACGATCAGCTTTTAGCAGCCTTTTAACTTCGGTAACGCTAGTTTGGAGGATTTCGTCAATTTGTAAAGAGTCGCGGATTTTTAGGGTGATATCGGCTAATAATTGTGATCGCAAATTTTGCTGCTTTAGTTCTTCTTCTATTTGTTTTCGCTTAATAAATTGACCTATTTGGTCGCCAATAGACATCATCCTTTTCAGTAGATCTGCATTTTCTAGCTGCATATTTTTACTAAAGAAAACCATGACCCCAATGTTTGTATTACCACCACGAATAGGAAAACCAAAAGCTGTTTTCAATCCTATTTGAGTAGCAATATCTGTTCGCAGAAAATTCTGATCATTACAAATATCAGTTAGCCAAATAGGTTGAAATTTAGATAAAATTCGGCCAGGGAGACCAATTCCTGGAGCAAAAGTAATTTTTCTAGTAATTTCTTCAAACTGTTTAAATTCTGAACCTGATTCATACCAAATATCTAAACAACGCAGAATATTTTCTGATTTATCCATAACCCAAATTTCGCCCCAATCCCATGCCAATGTTTGACAAATTCCTTTTAAGGTGCGATGGGTGGTATTCTGAATATTTATAGCTCCTGCTAAGGCATTAGTTACCGCATATTGGAAACTGAGATATTGTTCATTTTGTTTGCGCTCAGTAATATCTATCCCTGTACTAACAATGTATTCTATTTGGTTTTGACTATCCAGCAGAATAGTATTTGACCAATCAATTAATCGTTGTCTTCCATCTCTTGTTATCCAAGAAGTTTCGGATTCTCTTGGTCTTTTATCTAATTTTATTTGCTCAAAAATAGCTTGAATTGATGGCTGATCTTTCTCGGTTAAAAATAGCTGCCAAAAACATCGCCCTAAAACTTCTCCACAGGTGTAACCAGTATTTTGTTCGCAAGCTCGATTGAAGCGGACAATTTGCCCTTTATCATCGAGAACCATCACTAAAACGCTGGCTGTATCTAGAACACTAGAAATGAAATTACGTTCTGTTTTTAGAGATTCCTCTACCCATTTGCGGGCAATGATTTCCCGATAAATAAGGTAGTAAATCATCGCCATAATTATGACACACAAACCGATAGCAATCCCCAATCCAAGGAGCATACTATGTGTAGTATTAGTTAATTTTATTGATTGTTGTTGAGGAATTTCTTGATCTTTTTGATTAAATTCATTGATTTTTTCATATTGTGCTAATGTCTGTTTTTGCTGATTATTTATATTGACAATTTCTTGAATATTTTGATAGGAAAATATCCCAATTATCACTAAAATTGATGATGTTAAGCCAAACCAGCCGCCAATTTTCACAAAAAGTTGTTTGTTAGCTTTCTTTTGTTTTTGATGTTTAGTAGTTACCAATAGTAAGCTATCTAAATTGCGTCGTAGTTCTAGCTGTTTCATGACTTGGCAACCCAGTATTTTCAAAGCCTCTAGTTGTTCAGCCGTGAGTTCCCTTGGCACATTATCAATCACGCACAACGTTCCTAAACCATAACCCTCAGCATCAATTAGAGGTACACCTGCATAAAATCGAATATTAGGCTCGGATGTGACTAAGGGATTGGTAGCAAATCTGTCGTCAAGAGTGGCATCAGGAACAATGAAAACATCTTTTTGGCAAATGGCGTGAGTACAAAAAGCAATATCACGAGGTGTTTCTAATGCCTCTAAACCGACTTTAGACTTAAACCATTGCCGGTTTGTGTCAATCAAACTTACTAAAGCTATGGGAGTTCCACAAATATAAGCTGCTAAACGAGTTAAATCATCAAAAGCAGCTTCCGGTGCAGTATCCAGAATCTTGTACTGTAATAGTGCCTCTATTCTGGCGGTTTCATCATGAGGTAATAATTCTTTCATGTTGTAATTTTATTACTTATTAAAAAGATTTTCTAGTTTTAATAATTTTTTTGAAAAAAGTGCAGAAATGTATTATTTTTTTCTTTTTTGAAGTATACAGCACTTCCCGGTGTTATGAGGTACATATCTAGCGGGCAAGACTTGTACTGAGCTTACGATGCCCTGAGCCTGTCGAAGGGTCGAAGTATGCCCGCACTACAAGAGTTTCATGATTCAACTTTGTACCTCATAAGAGCGGAAACCGCTGTAAGTAAGTGGGAATTAGTAACTAATTCCCCGTCTTTACTCTTGTATCTAATCTTGAATGTATTCTTTTCCTGACACTAAAGCCATTTCAGCCCGCACAAATTCTCTACCTAAATAAGCTGCATGGTCTAAGAAGGTTACAAGACAATCTGGAGTTTCTTCAAAAATCTTAATACACAGTTCCTTGGCTGTACGGCCACTAAATACGGTAGTGTGAGTCCTTTCCACTTTACCGCGAACTGGAATCACCTGACCTGTTTCGGGATCTACTGCTAAACCACGTTCATTAATGACATTAGTGAAGTGCTTTGCATAAATTAACCTTTCATTTTGATCTATGTAGATAATAAAATAGCCCTTGGGGTCAAGATCAATATAACGCTGAGAAAGTTTATGATCAATTGCTGTCAAATCTTCAAGTAGTAAATCCTTATGCATTATCAAAAGTAAATTTATAGAAACAGTATTTTTAGATTACATCAATATGCAATATTCAGATCCCCGACTTCTTTGAGCAGTCGGGGATCTATTTAGAAGTCGGGGATCTATTTCCTTATTTAAAAGGTAACTCTGCATTAATAGCATCCATTTCTTTTTGTTCCATTTGATTTACTTCCCGAACCCAAGGCAAAATAATTTGTCCTAAACGGTTGTTGTAAAAGCGGTGAAGGCTGTAATTAGCAGTAGCAGGGAATCCCCGACGTTTTTTATGTTTACCACCTGCTCCTGGGTCAAAATTTTGGATACCATGAGCGATCGCCCATTCAATTGGTGCATAATAACAAGCATCAAAATGTAAGCAATCTATGTCCTGAAAACTCCCCCAATAGCGTCCATATAGTTTGTCTTCTTTGAATAAACAAAAGGACATCCCCACAGGTTGACGTGGATCTTGCTCATTATAAGCGGCAAAAAATACGACTCGATGCCGATAATTATGGTGCAACTGTTCAAAAAAGTTCTTGGTTAAATACTTACTTCCCCACCAACCAAACTTATCGCAAGTATCAGCATAGAAATCATACATTAACGGAAACAGAGAATTAGGAATTTCCTCACCTGTTAATGCTTGCAATTTTAAACCAGCCTTTTCTACAGCTTTGCGTTCCCGTTTAATATTGCGTCTTTGATTGGCATTAAATCCAGTCAAGTAATCATCAAAAGTTTGAAAATTAGCATTTTCCCAAACATAATTATGATGTAGCCAAGTTGTAAACCCCTGGCGTTCTAAAATTGGTCGCCATTGGGGATCAACATAAAGAAAATGACAGCCAGAAATCCGATGTTTCACACAAAAACTATCAATTTCATGGAGGATTACCGCCGTAATTTCTTCCTCATCTTCTCCCGCAGCTATTAAAAACCGATAGCCTTCAGCCGGGGTAAATGGTGTCATTCCTAGCAGTTTTGGATAATACTCTATTCCTAAACGGGAAGCTAATTCTGCCCACTGCTGATCAAAAACAAATTCGCCCTGGCTATGTCCTTTTAAATATAAAGGAGCAGCCGCAATTAAAGTTTTATCTCGCCACAAAATCAAGTGATTTGGCAACCAACCTGTATTGGCTGTAACACTTTGGGATATTTCCAAATTGTGCAACCAATCCCATTCTAAAAAAGGCGTTTTTAACGGCATTGCTAAAGCATCCCAGTCTGCTTGGGGAACATCGGCGATTGTGTGCGTCCAAACAAGAGAATAATGGGGTTTGTGTTCTTTGATCATTGTGTAGTTTCCCAACAATTTTATATTTTGAATTTACGCCTGAATCCTGACTTATGACTCCTGAATTATCCTATAGTGTAAAAATACTTCTTGCTCTATTGTGGATACTTCTAATAATTGTAACTTAGGAGCAAGATCAGCTAAAAATCCTGTCCCCTCCACAGGTGAAGGGGCAATACTACCACCTAAAATTAATGGACAAATAGTGAGCCATATTTCATCAATTAAATCAGATTCTAGGAAAGATGCCACTAATTGTCCTCCTCCCAAAATAGCCAGACGGGTAATTTGTAACCGTGCTAAATATTTTAAAGCAGCCAAAATGTCAATTTCTTTGGCAGCAGTTTCAAAGACTAAAACTTGCTCAAACTCTGATCTTTCTTGCCAAAAATAAGCCCCTAGAGAGGTTGTGAGTAACCACCGTCTCACCGGTTGTTGAAAAAATTTAATGTCCGGATTCAGATTGCCTGAACGGGAAATCACTATATGAACCGGCTGGGGATGCTTGTCTGCTTTTTTTCTTTGTTGCAAGAGTATTGTCTCTGTGATAGTCATTGTTGTACTGTAGGCACGAAGAGTACCAGCACCAAATAAAATGGCATCAGATGCAGCAATTTGTTTCTCCAGGTGTATTTTATCAACCAATGAGCCAAACCGCGCAGGCGATCGCCTAAAATCTGCTATTTTACCATCAACACTCATGGCTAAAACTACTGTGGTATGAGGACGATTTTGCATGATTGGGTTGCTTTGATATTTTTTGTGAGGGGATAGATTATTGAAAAATCTATAGCTACAAGATAATTTTGAGTAATTTTACACCATTAATATGAATATGCAACAGCAGTCACTATTTAATCTACATTTTATAAAATTTGGTATATGGAACAATACTTTGTCCAAATCGAGAAAAGTCTTGATTTGTAGGTTGGGTTGAAGGATGAAACCCAACATGAGCGTCGGGTTGCGCTGTCGCTTAACCCAACCTAGGAAAAATGAACAAGGTATTGATGGAAGATTGATAAATTTATGTTTCAGTAATTAGTGAGATATTTTTTAAATTTCTAATTCTTACCTGTTCTCTCCTTTCTAACTTGGAAATTTAAATTAATAGTAAACTCATCATCAATTAATAAAATGTCTCCCTTGACTAGTGTAATTTCATATCTTTATTATTGTAGTTTGAAGATGCGAAGTGAGACAAACAATGGCTAAATCTCGTCAATCGTCATTTCGACAAATATTAGTAACAAGAATACTGCTAGTATTTATCCCAGTTTTATTAGTAGGAGAAATGGTTGCCTTGAATAAAGCTCGTTCTAGTTTGTTAAATACTGCCCAACAAAATTTAACAGAAAGTGCAGTTAATAAAGGAGAAAAAATTACTGATAATATTGCCGCTTTACGCTCCAATTTAATTACAGCTAGTCAAACTAAAGTAATTCAATCAGGTTCAACTTTCCAAATTGAACAATTTCTTAAACAACTAAAAAAACAACTACCAACCCAAACTGATTGTCTCCAATTAACCCGCATTAAAAAAGGTGAGATAATTGCCAGTAGTTGTGGTGTTCAAGAAATTATGCCATCAGGTTTATCTCTTACTAGCAATGACGTTGATATTCAATTTATATTACCATCCCAATCGGGAAAAACTGGTAAAAGAGACAAACAAAATCAACTACAATTATTTTTATCAATTCCTGTTTCTAATCAACGTGGTAATTTAGCCTACCGATTAAGCATGAAAACCACATTATATCAACAAAATCCCAATCATCCAGGCTCATTAACGGGTTTTTTGGTAGTCATTGCTGAAGACGGTAAAGTTTTAGCTCATCCATTACCAGAAAGAATCGGTACTAATATTAAAGATTATGCCGATGTAGACAGAATTCAAGCTATAGTTAAAAATGCCTTGGGTGGCAGTAATAATTCCAGTAATTTATCCTTTATAGAAGGACAAGAACTGGTTGCAGGTTTTACAGCTACTACTAAACCTATCACTACAAAACCATCACAAAGATGGATTGTCCTAGCAGTTACAAGTGTGGAAAATGCCCTATTTGGTTTAGAAGAAATCAAACTAATTCTCATTGTTTTAACAGTTGGTTTAATTGGTGCAAGTTTATTGGCATCATTTTATTTAGTTCCTTATTTAGCAGGTCCAGTAGAAGAACTCCGCGACTATGCTATTAATCTTCATAGTCACCACGCGGCACAACCCATTCCCCGCAACTTCAAAATTAGAGAATTTAATCAACTAGCTCAAGCATTAGATCAAATGGTAGAAAGACTCAAAGATTGGGCTGAAGAATTAGAAATTGCTTGGAAAGAAGCTAAATCAGCCAATCAAGTGAAAAGTCAATTTCTAGCCACAACTTCTCACGAATTAAGAAACCCATTGAATATTATTATTAACTGTGTGCGGTTAGTGCGTGATGATTTATGTGATAGTAGAGAAGAAGAATTAGAGTTTCTTAAAAAAGCCGATGATACAGCAATTCATTTATTAGGAATAATTAATGATTTGCTAGATATTTCTAAAATAGAAGCGGGTAAACTTTCTGTAATTACAGTACCGCTAGATTTACGACAATTATTATTAGAGGTAATTAACTTACAATCAGTTAATATCCAATATAAAGGACTACAATTAATTTGTGATATAGGTGATAAGCCTATTCCTATAAAGTCTGATTCCATTAAACTCAAACAAGTGTTAATTAATATTATTGGTAATGCTACTAAATTCACTGATGAAGGTAGTATTCAAATTACCATGAGTATTAATCGTCATCAGCAGTATGTTTTAGTTTCTATTAAAGATACAGGAATTGGTATTGATCCAGGAGAACAAGGTAAACTATTTCGTCCCTTTGTGATGGTTGACGGGACAACTACGCGCAAGTTTGAAGGAACTGGATTGGGTTTAGCAATCTCTCGGAATTTAATTGAACTCATGGGTGGTAAAATCACTTTAGAGAGTTTGGGGTTAAATCAAGGAACAACAGTAATTATTAAATTACCTTTGATTGATCTGGCTTTATTACCTAATCCAGAAAAAAAAGATGTGGTCATAAATGGAGTTAGGAGTTAATTCTGGCTCTGAGAAATGTTCCGCAAACAATAAATTTCAAATTACCACCCTCCTAAAATGAAGCGATTTTTTGCAAGTATTTTTGTAGTTACAACTTTACTATTAGCTCCTGGTTGTTCATCTAATACTAAATCTACTGAGACACAAGTTTCACCTAGTATAATGACGAATCATGATGGACATTCCATGGAAAATATGAATCATGAAAATAATTCACAAATAACTACCAAAGTTAAATTAACTGCTCCGAAAAGTTTATCACCAAATCAACCAATTAACTTAGTTATTGATATTCAAGACTCTACTGGAAAACCTGTGAATAAGTTTGACATTTTCCAAGAAAAAATCATGCACTTAATTGTTGTGAGAGATGATTTACAATTTTTTGATCATATTCATCCCGAATATAAAGAAAATGGTCGCTTTGAAGTAACTGCAAATTTTCCAGAGTCAGGAAATTATACACTTTTCAGTGATTATAAACCTGCTGGAAATCAGGAAAATGTCTCATTAATGAATATTACAATTCCTGGTACAGTTCCATTACCAAAAAATTTAGAAAAGTTCACCAAAACTAAAACTATCTCAGATACTAAAGTCAATCTGAATATTTCTGCACCAAAAATCAAAGTCGGTCAAGACATTAACTTAACTTTTGACTTAAAAGACAACAAAAATCAACCAATTAAAGATTTACAACCTTATTTGGGTGAAAAAGGACATTTAGTAATTATTAAAAGTTCATCTCCCCTGACTTCATCTGATTATATCCATGCACACGCAATCAAAAATACTCCAGATGGAAAAATCGAATTTCATACAAAATTCCCCAAACCAGGAACATATAAAATGTGGATGCAATTTAATCGCAATGGACAAATCAAAACCGCAGATTTTTGGGTAAATGTAGAATAGAAAATCGTAGGTTGGGTTAAGCGACAGCCAGGGAATTAATTCCCAGTCTCATAACAAAAGTCGGCTCAAGCCGACTGTATTTTTATGATGATTTCCCAAAATTTTATCTTTAGTCAGCTTTAGCTTACTTTTGCTATTAGCCTTAGAATTCATTCTGAGGCGGACTATATTTTTCTGTATTTATGGGAATATTAAATATGAGAATATTTAGAATCATAAATAAGGTGTATTTATGGCTTTGTGGAGACTTTATTATCATCTGGTTTGGGCAACAAAAGAGCGTCAGCCACTAATTACCAGGGAACGGGAAGGGAAACTTTACGGTTACATTATTAGCAAAGCTGATGAACTTGGTACTATTATTCATGCTATTGACGGCATAGAAAATCATATTCATTTAGTGGCTTCTATTCCGCCAAAGATTTCCATTTCTGATTTTGTGCAAAAAATTAAAGGCAGTAGCACCCATTATATTAATCATTTATCTCCTGGAGAAGATACCTTTGGTTGGCAAAGAGGATATGGGGTTTTTTCACTGGGGAGAAAACAATTGGAACAAGCGGTTATTTATGTGAGAAATCAAAAGGAGCATCATTCAAATGGCACAACAATTGCATCTTTGGAAGAACATAATCAAGATGATGATGCTCCCACAAAATTTTATCTTTCGCAACCGCCTGAGAATGAATTTTCAGTCTCATAATGAAAGTCTCATAATGAAAGCAACCGCCAGGGAATGAATTCCCAGTCTCATAACAAAAGTCGGCTCAAGCCGACTATATTTGTATGATGTTTCCCCAAAATTTCATCTTTCGCAACCGCCAGGGAATGAATTCCCAGTCTCATAACAAAAGTCGGCTCAAGCCGACTGTATTTTTATGATATTTCCCCAAAATTTATCCTTAGTCAGCTTTAGCTTACTTTTGCTATTAGCCATGGCTTCGCCACGCAGGCTATCAAAATTCATTCTGAGGCGGACTTTTTGCTATTAGCCATGGCTTCGCCACGCAGGCTATCAGAATTCATTCTGAAGCGGACTTTTTGCTATTAGCCATGGCTTCGCCACGCAGGCTATCAGAATTCATTCTCAGGCGCTATTATCCATGGCTTCGCCACGCAGGCTATCAGAATTCATTCTCAGGCGGAATCAGACACATTTTACGTTGGGTTTCGTTCCTCAATCAAAAATTAAAAAGGTGGTAATTCCTTCAGAATCGTGAAGCGAATATGGTTAATAGCTAAGTCACCCAGGGAAACCTCTTCTTTCGTTAAGCGAATTCCATCTCTGGTTAAGGTTTCAAAAGTGATACCCTTACCAATTTCGATATGATACCAGCATAAGCCCATAAAGAATCGTGTAGGATATGGTCCACCTTCTTCCAGATCATCAGGATTAGATTCCATTGGCAACCAACCAATTCCCGGAATATAAAACTCTAACCAAACATGATTAAAATCGGGTTGGAGGGGAATTCCCTGATGTTCGGCATAAACTGGACATTTATATCTACCAACGGTGCGGCAAGGAATACCATTCAGGCGACAAAGTGCCAGTAATACACCTACATATTCGCCACATGAACCAGTACCCCGATCTAAAGCTATATCGGGTGAATCAATATGAGGTTTAATGGCATAAGACAATTGATCATAAACGTAGTTGCGGATACTGTACATTTTCCGTAACAGATTAGTTTCTGTACCAACGGCTGTGCGGGCTGCACGGATAACAATATCGGTATCCATTGCTAGGTCGTCATCATCTACCAGATAGCGGGTTTTTAATTCTGGTGACAGTTCTGGAACATCTTCGACATCTTTAGGGGTGATGCGATGTTTAATTCCGCGTACTTCTACTAATGCCTTCCAGCCAAATATGTGACGTTCACCGGGGGCAAGGGTATCAAATTTAAATACGGCTACTCTTTGTCCGTCAATGATTTCTTCTGTGAATGGTAAACCAATGGGTTCAACTTGTTGGACTTTTTGCCGTTGGGTTTCTGAGGGTAGGGCTATGCGCCATTCTATATCGGCTAAATAAATTTCATCAAGGGGGGAAATTTCTTCAACATAAGACATTTCTATCAGATAGCCATTAGAGAGGGCGTAGCGTTTATCCTCTTGGTAATGATATTGTAGAGAATGAATAAATGTGCGATCGCGGTAGGTTAATTCAAAACAAGGGTCAGCATTGGGATTATCCCGAATATAAGGTTCTTCGCTGGAGTATGCCACATAAATACGATCTTTGCCTGTGTCATCCTGCCCCTGAACTGCGATACCTGTAGGAGAATCAAAAGCCGTGAGAACACTGAAACGCACTTCTCCAGTTGCCCTATCCATAGAGTAAACTGTTTGTTCCGTGCGATCGCATACCCATAAAGTTTCTTTACTAACTGCCAAGTTTTGGATACCGACACCAGGGGCATAAAATCTGGTGATTTCCTTGCGGGTATCCCGGTTAAAAATCAAAATATAGCCAAGTCTTTGACAACTAACATAAACGGTAGATTCCCAAACGGCAACACCATCAGCGGGATAGGGTAAAGTTACAAAATGCTCTAACCCTAAAGATGCCAATTTACATAAATAGACACTGTTCCCACGAGTCACCCACAGGTCATCTTCCCACACAGCTAAACCAGTCACTTCTTGAAATTCGCGGACTTGGTGGGGATTGATAATTTTGCTGTTATCGGTAAGAGGGTCAATTTCTAATAAATGACCTTTAACCGTATCAATAGCAATAAGTCTATCCTTGATAAAAGCAATACCGTACAAGGTAGCAGCAGTAACTGGTCTGATTATTTTTTGCCCAAACATCTGGTTCACCGTCAAACTGGGTACTGGAAAACTTATATCATTAAGCATATTAGTCATAAATTATTATTTATTAGGGAACAGGGAACAGGGAAGAGAAATATTTTTTTGCAACTGACAACTGTACCGGCGAAGCATTTGCAGAACTATTTTTGGCAATGACCGATAATTTATCTTCCAAATGCTTCGCCCCTACTAACAACTGTACGGGCGAAGCATTTGCAGAACTATTTTTGGCAATGACCGATAATTTATCTTCCAAATGCTTCGCCCCCACTAACAACTGTACGGGCGAAGCATTTGCAGAACTATTTTTGGCAATGACCGATAATTTATCTTCCAAATGCTTCGCCCCCACTAACAACTGTACGGGCGAAGCATTTGCAGAACTATTTTTGGCAATGACCGATAATTTATCTTCCAAATGCTTCGCCCCTACTAACAACTGTACGGGCGAAGCATTTGCAGAACTATTTTTGGCAATGACCGATAATTTATCTTCCAAATGCTTCGCCCCCACTAACAACTGTACGGGCGAAGCATTTGCAGAACTATTTTTGGCAATGACCGATAATTTATCTTCCAAATGCTTCGCCCCTACTAACAACTGTACGGGCGAAGCATTTGCAGAACTATTTTTGGCAATGACCGATAATTTATCTTCCAAATGCTTCGCCCCTACTAACAACTGACAATTGACCAATTCCACATTTTCGGACACCACTAAATTATGATCGAATTTTGTAACCATTTCCTGTAACTTACACGATGTCTGCTCATTCTTTACCTGAATCTACCAACCTTTGGCATGGTTTAGAAGTTGATAAAGCCTTAGAAATGCTGGATAGTGACGCAAATAGCGGCTTAACCTCCCCAGAAGTTGAACAGCGTCGCCAAAAATATGGACTTAATGAACTCGAAGAACAGGTCGGTCGTAGCCCTTGGCAAATTCTGCTAGATCAGTTTACCAATATCATGTTATTGATGCTGATTGCCGTTGCCCTCATTTCTGGCCTTTTGGATTTGGTGGCTTTGACTGGGGGGACATTAAAACCCGGTGAAGTGCCATTTAAAGACACAATTGCCATTATGGCTATCGTTATCCTCAATGGTATTTTGGGCTATGTGCAAGAAAGCCGGGCTGAAAAAGCTCTAGCAGCCTTGAAAAAACTATCTTCTCCCTCAGTCCGAATCCTCCGTGATGGTAAACTGGCGGATATAGCAGCGAAGGAGCTAGTTCCAGGGGATGTGATGTTGCTGGAAGCTGGGGTGCAAATAGCTGCTGATGGTCGCTTAATAGAACAGTCTAATTTGCAAGTGCGAGAATCGGCTCTCACAGGTGAAGCCGAAGCTGTCAATAAGCAAGCCATTCTTACATTACCAGAAGATGCACCATTAGGCGATCGCCTCAATTCAGTTTTTCAAGGTACGGAAGTTGTCCAAGGTCGGGCTAAGGTACTGGTAACTCACACCGGAATGCGAACAGAACTAGGCAAAATTGCCGCTATGTTGCAGTCTGTGGACGGTGAACCTACGCCTTTGCAGCAACGCATGACCCAATTGGGTAACGTTCTCGTTACTGGTTCTTTAATTCTTGTAGCCATAGTAGTTGGTGGTGGACTTATTCATGATCTAACTAAAGGAATAGGTTGGAAGAATTTACAAGAACTGGTGGAAGTTTCTTTAAGTATGGCGGTAGCGGTAGTTCCTGAAGGTTTACCTGCGGTAATCACTGTGACTCTGGCTTTGGGAACTCAGCGTATGGTCAAGCATCACGCTTTAATTCGCAAACTCCCAGCGGTAGAAACTCTTGGTTCTGTAACTACTATTTGTTCTGATAAAACCGGAACTCTAACTCAAAATAAAATGGTGGTACAGTCGGTGTACACCAATAATTCTCCCTTTCGCGTCACTGGAGAAGGTTATACTCCCATTGGCGATTTTCAGTTAAATGGTGAAAAAGCCAATTTAGATGAATGTCCAGAAATTTCTGCTTTGCTTGTTTCCTGTGCGGTTTGTAATGATGCTGTTCTGCAACAACAACAAGGAGAATGGGCAATTTTAGGCGACCCGACAGAAGGGGCTTTAGTGACTTTGGCAGGAAAAGCCGGAATTGAACAAGACCAATGGAGTAGTAAATTACCTCGTGTCTCCGAATTTCCCTTTTCTTCGGAACGGAAGCGCATGAGTGTGATTTGTCAATTAGAAGCTGTAGCTACTGGTGATACTTCTTTAACCGCCATTGACCCAGCCATTGCTGGTTTTGTGGAATCTGAACAATATCTGATGTTTACCAAGGGTTCACCAGAATTAACTTTGGAACGGTGTACAAAAATCCATTTAGGTAATCACTCGATTCCTATCAGTGACGAACACCGCAGCCAAATTTTGGTAGCTAATGACCAAATGGCGGGTAAAGGTTTGCGGGTGTTAGGTTTTGCCTATAAACCTTTGGCTGAAGTTCCCCCAGATGGTTCTCATGATACATCTGAGGTAGATTTGGTTTGGTTGGGGTTGGTGGGAATGCTAGACGCGCCTCGTCCAGAAGTGAGGGCGGCTGTGCAAGAATGTCGCAAGGCGGGAATCCGTCCGATTATGATTACTGGCGACCATCAATTAACTGCTCAGGCGATCGCTATTGATTTGGGAATTGCCCAAGCAGGTGATAGAGTCCTCACTGGTAAGGAATTACAACTTCTCAGTGACCAGGAATTAGAGGAACAGGTTGACCTAGTGAGTATTTACGCGCGAGTCTCCCCAGAACACAAATTAAGAATTGTCCAAGCCTTACAACGTCGCGGGCGATTTGTAGCTATGACAGGCGATGGGGTAAATGACGCTCCCGCCCTCAAACAGGCTGATATAGGCATTGCCATGGGCATCACAGGTACAGATGTGAGCAAAGAAGCCAGCGACATGATCCTCCTAGATGATAACTTCGCCACCATAGTTGCTGCCACGAAGGAAGGTAGAGTTGTTTATACCAATATTCGCCGCTTTATTAAATACATTTTGGGTAGTAATATTGGGGAAGTTCTCACCATTGCGGCTGCGCCATTGTTGGGATTAGGAGGCGTTCCCTTGAGTCCTTTGCAAATTCTCTGGATGAATTTGGTAACAGACGGTTTACCAGCTTTAGCATTAGCTGTAGAACCACCAGAACCTGATGTGATGGAACGTCCCCCCTTTAGCCCCCGTGAAAGTATTTTTGCTAGGGGTTTAGGTTCTTACATGATTCGCATTGGAATTGTCTTCGCTGTAATTACAATTATCCTCATGGAATGGGCTTACCATCATTCTCATGCAGCCGGGTATCAAGGACATGAAGATACTTGGAAGACAATGGTATTTACTTCATTATGTCTAGCGCAAATGGGTCATGCGATCGCTATTCGTTCTAATAATAGACTTACCATCGAAATGAATCCTTTTTCTAATCCTTTTGTCTTGGGGTCAGTCATTGTCACCACGATTTTGCAATTGATGTTAATTTATGTTCCACCCCTGCAAAGTTTCTTTGGTACTCATCCACTCAGTTTAGAAGAATTAGCAATTTGTATCGGTTTTAGTGCTTTAATGTTTGTCTGGATTGAAGGGGAAAAAATATTCTTCCGCTTAATGGGCAAAAAAACTGTTTAATTGGTAAATTGTCAGAATCAGGACTTGCAAATTAACAGGATGTAATTTCATGATCTTTGGATTTTTTTATCCTGATTCTGATATTTATTACCAATTATTCATCAATATGTATCTAAAAATCAACTTCGACGAGATAAGAAAACCCTTTGGGTGCGTTGACAATTCTAGAATTAATTAGGAGATAGATATCATGGGTGAATCCAAACGGAGAAAACAGCAAGATCCCAACTACGGGAAAGTTAAAAATCCTGTCAAAAATCTGATGAAAGTTTTTTGCCCATTCTTTGAAGATTACGATAATTTATCTCATCTCGATGGTGATAGTATATCATTGATGATCGCTAAGGAAGGGTACAAAGAAACGGGTTTGAAAGGCATAATTGTCACAGGATATCTCGCTGAACATTTATTAAAAGACTATCCTCCTGAATCTGAATTAGTCAAAGCTTTCAAACAACATGGAAATATTTATGTTACTTCCACATTAGCCCTAGCGTATTTGGAGAATGATATAAACAAAGAGGAAAATCTCAGGAATTTTGATACATACGACCCATTAAATGACTTTATATGTATGAAAAGCGATTCCAAAAAGTACCAAGTAAGTTTGGTAACAGGATCTTAAAAAAAATTTTCTCATCTCCCGAAAAATCCCCAAAAGATCCCCGACTTCTGAAAATAATTTTCTCATCTCAAGAATAACTTATTATAAAAGTCGGGGATTTTGAATCTTCAGCTATTATGTACTTAAAAACTCTACACCTCAAACAATTTCGGAATTACCAAAACCAAAAAGTTGAATTTACCGCTGCTAAAACAATTTTAGTTGGTAATAATGCTCAAGGAAAATCGAACTTGTTAGAGGCTGTGGAGTTATTAGCAACATTGCGATCGCACCGCATGGCACGCGATCGTGATTTAATTAAAGAAGGTGAATCTACAGCCCAAATTCATGCCACCCTAGACCGGATTCATAGCCATAGTGATTTAACTCTCACCCTCCGTCGTCATTCTCGTCGCAGCGTGGCTATAAATGGCGTTACAGTCCCCAGACAAATGGATTTTCTGGGGGTTCTCAATGCGGTGGAATTTTCTAGCTTGGATTTAGAATTGGTGCGTGGTAGTCCTGAAATTCGTCGCAACTGGCTAGATACGCTCTTGATTCAATTAGAACCAGTTTATGCTCACATTTTGCACCAATATCACCAAGTTTTACGCCAACGCAATGCTTTTTTAAAACGTTACATAAATACACCAGAAAAATCTCTACAATCAGAATTAGCTATCTGGGATGCACAATTAGTGACTGCGGGGACAAGGGTAATCATCAGAAGAGATAGAGCTATTAAAAGATTATCCCCCATAGCTTCTGCATGGCACGCTAGTATTAGTGGAGCATCTGAAATTCTGGAAATTAATTATGCTGCTAATATTCCCTTAGAAAAAACTTCTCCTCAAGAATTACAAGGGGCTTTTTTTGCTAAACTACAACAAAGAGCCGTTGCAGAATTACATCGAGGGATAACTTTAGTTGGACCCCACCGCGATGAAGTAGAATTAATTATTAATCAAACTCCCGCTCGTCAATATGGTTCTCAAGGTCAGCAAAGAACATTAGTTTTAGCTTTAAAATTAGCAGAATTACAATTAATTGAAGAAGTTATTAATGAACCACCATTACTATTATTAGATGATGTTTTAGCCGAATTAGATCCATCTCGCCAAAATCAATTACTTGATGCTATTCAAGACCGATTTCAAACCTTAATTACTACCACTCATTTGAGTGCTTTTGATGTTCAATGGTTGAAATCTTCCCAGGTTTTATATGTAAATGCAGGGAAAATAGATAATTGACAATTGGGTAATCTTCTTCTTCCTTCTGATTAACTGACAACTGTACGGGCGAAGCATTTGGAGAACTATTTTTGGCAATGACCGATAATTTATCTTCCAAATGCTTCGCCCCTACTGACAACTGTACGGGCGAAGCATTTGGAGAACTATTTTTGGCAATGACCGATAATTTATCTTCCAAATGCTTCGCCCCTACTAACAACTAAAACTTTTCCAGTCTTTTAAAAATGTGTAGAATAATTACAGTTAAAATAGCACCCATTAATCCTAATTGCCATAAACCGCACCCAGCAGCAATTCCCAAAGCCGCAGCTACCCAAATCGCAGCGGCAGAAGTCAAACCATGAATTTCCGGTGATTTTGATGTTTGGGAAGATTCACGTAAAATTTCCCCAGCGCCTAAAAACCCCACTCCAGCAGCAATACCTTGAACTACACGACTAAGGGAATCAGCACTAAGTTGTGTACCACCTGTTTGGATAGTGATGAGAGTAAATACGGCTGAACCCAAACTTACTAACATATGGGTTCTTAAACCTGCCGGTTTATTTTTTAGTTGTCGTTCTAAGCCAATTAAAGCTCCAATAAACAAGGCAAAACATAAACGAAGTCCAGTGTTTAGCCAGTCACTACCGGCAATATAATAAGGATTGATCAATTTTTTTCGGTGGTAAATAATTTAATAAATGAAATCGGGGCATTCTTCGGACTAATTGGTAATATAGTAACAAAAAGTATGTAATAAATATTATTTAATAAATTGAGTGGATAAACTCTATTGGCTTGACCAAATTAAACTACAAGACCTCGCTAAAGTTGGCGTGCAGGCGTTCGATTTAAGCAAAATCAAACAACGGGGTTATCCTGTTCTTCCTGGTTTTGTGGTAGAGGCAGATGTTTTACGGCAATTTCTAGAAACTCTCAATAGTTCAGAGTCGTTAATTGCTGATTTACCCTATTCTTCTCTACATTTAGATGTACATAATTGGCGACAACTGCAACAGGTAGCCGGACGCTTACGTCAGGAAATTATCTCAGCGACTGTGCCACCTCATTGGGTGAGGACAATTTTTCAAGCTGCGCGACAATGGCAAAGAAGCAGTTTAATTTTGCGTCCCAGTTTGGCAATATCAAATAACCAAGAAATGAAAAATGTATCTGGGTTATTAGAACCAGTATTTTGCCCTTGTGAAGAAGAGGAAATAGGTGAAGCTTTAAAACAGCTTTGGAGTCAGTTATTCCGAGCGAGAAGTTTACTATATTGGCATAGTGCGGGGATTAGTTTGCCCAGCATTAATTTAGGGGTGTTAGTGCAACCAGTTGACAATGCGATCGCTTCTGGTGTAATCAATACTAAATCATCGGCATGGGATATTGAAGCTACTTGGGGTTTAGGACTAGCAATTACCAACGGTGAAGTATTACCAGATGTTTATTACATAGAACCAAAAACCGGCGCAGTCGTAGAAAGACAATTGGGTAATAAAATGTTGGCGTATCGTCTTCATCATGGTAATGCTTTTACAGATGAACAACTGCAACCAACATTAGATACTGATTTTTTATTAGCTTATATTTTAGAAGAATCCCAACAACAAGAATATGCTTTGCCAGAAGAATTTTTGCAAGAATTAATTACTGTCAGTAATCAAATAGTCAGTGAATTAGGGGCAACCTTAACTATGAAATGGACAGTTGCCAAAGAATCTTTAGCCACAAAACTCTATATTACAGAAGTCACTGTTCCCCAATCTGTAAATAAGAGTGTGCAATTTATTCAAGGCATTGGGGCAGCCAGAGGGAGAATTATTGCTAATGCCCATATTTTTAGTTCATCACAAAAAGCAATCCAAGTTCCTCAAGGTGTAATTCTCATCGCCCCAATGATTACTCCTGATTGTTTGCCCTTACTACAAGGAGTTGCGGGGATTATTACAGAACAAGGAGGATTAACTAGCCACGGGGCGATTTTAGCCAGGGAGTTGGGTATTCCTGCGGTGGTGAGTGCCACAGGTGCAACCACTCTTTTACAAGCAGGTGAAAAGTTATTATTAGATGGTAATAAGGGTGAAATATATCGTTTCACAGAAGATAAAGAAAACTTTCCTAGTGAGGAGATAGAAGAATTAATCAAAGAGGAAAAAATTGTCAATTATCAGCCGATAAATTTACCAATAATTGCCACTAAGTTACTCGTAAATTTGAGTCAAGGACGATTAATTGAACAAGTAAAATGTTTACCTGTAGATGGGTTAGGATTATTACGTTCAGAATTGATGATGTTAAATATTCTGGAGGGAGAACATCCTCAAGAATGGTTAATAGCTGGAAGAAAAGCGGAATTATTAGAGTTATTATCTGAGCAGATTAAGCAATTTGCTCGCGCTTTTTCACCCAGACCTATTTTTTATCGCTCTTTAGATTACCTACCCCATGATTTATTATTATCACAGTCATCAATTTATAGTGAGCGAAATCGAACTATTCTTGGTGACAGGGGTGTTTTCAGCTATATGCAAAATCCGGCGGTTTTTGAATTGGAATTGCAAGCTTTAGCGATAGTTCAAGCGTCTGGTTATAGAAATATTAATTTGCTATTACCTTTTGTCCGCAGTGTTGAAGAATTTATATTTTGTCGTCAAAAAGTTGAGCAATTTGGGTTAACACAAATATCCCAGTTTCAATTATGGATCATGGCAGAAGTTCCTAGTATTTTATTTCTATTACCTGAATATATTAAAGCTGGTGTGGCAGGTATTTCTATTGGCACAAATGATTTAACTCAATTATTATTAGGAATAGATAGGGAACAGGGAAAATTAGGGAGAATATTTGATGAAAGTCATCCAGCAGTAATGGGGGCAATATCTCAATTAATTAAAATGGCTCAAGCTGGAGGTATTCCCTGTTCTATTTGTGGTCAAGCCCCGGTACTTTATCCAGAAATGATTGATAAATTAATAGAATGGGGGATTACTTCTATTTCTGTAGAACCGGAAGCGGTGGAAAGGACTTATCAAGCGATTTCTCGTGCTGAACAAAGATTAATTTTAGCAGCAGCACGACGACAACTTAGCAACTTAAAAAATTAATATCGGCAAATAGCCGCTACTTTCACTCCGCTAGGCATTGCTTCTGGTTCAAGAGTATAAACTTTACCACCATTTAAGATGGTGTGAATTACCGCAAAATCTAACATATCTTCATCATCTGGTGCTGGTTCTGGATGTAATTCAACTGTAGCAGTTGGTAAATCAAATTTACCCCATATATGTTGTTTTAGAGGCACAAACAAAGTATCAACTCTTTGATAATATGCAGCCGGAATAATTGCTTTGATATCATTGGCAATTTTGTTACTTTCTTCCCCAGATAGTTGCAGATAAACAGCCATTAGATCTTCATATTCCTGTTGAAATAAAGGGTTAACAATTTCCCAAGCTGCATGATTTAATTCTTGCATTTTGAGGATTTCTGCATTGCCAGTAATCCCTGTTTCTGCTAAATATGGATAAGTATTAGCCTGTCGGTAAATTGGTAATAAATATTCTACTCCTGCTAATATTAAAGGTGCTTTTTCACGTCGCAATTTTTTATGTAATGCACTATCAACAGCATAACAAAATTGCAAAATATCTTCTTCATGTTTCTCTCGATCTGGATTACCCTGTCCATGCACAGAACCAGGGTGTTGAGCCGCAGAAGTCGCACCTCTAGGGATACCAATTCTATGCTGTACGCCTTTTTGAAATTCATCTTCTAAGAGAGTTTCATCCAAACTATGAGGCATATTTTCTACTTCTACTTCATTAATTTGGTAGCGTGTGCCTGAGTAAAGTTTGACATTCTTTTGACTTAAAGCCAAAATGTAGAATTTTCCATCATTATTAATCAGATTTAATAAGGGTTTGATATGAAAATTCTTGCCAACAACCACTA
Source organism: Dolichospermum sp. UHCC 0406 (assembly GCF_009712025.1). Classification (NCBI taxonomy): domain Bacteria; kingdom Bacillati; phylum Cyanobacteriota; class Cyanophyceae; order Nostocales; family Aphanizomenonaceae; genus Dolichospermum; species Dolichospermum sp. UHCC 0406. Next base: position 23,422 of record NZ_VILA01000003.1, on the reverse strand, counting down.
ATTGGGGAAAAGAAATTGGTAAACAATAGTAACGAAATAGATTGGGGGAAATAAAAATTACTAATCCCTGATTTTGAATTTCCCAAAAATCAGTGTTGTCTAATTCCATCGCTGGTTTGAGCAAATTTACAGTCTCAGCATGGCGTAATCCTGTTTCATCTAAGCGGTTTTCAGCTTCTCGAATTAAATTTTTAAACCGAATCGGATTTTGTCGCGTATCTCCTCCTAGTTTTTCCATAGGTAGATACAGAGAAACGCATGGATACTCAGGATTTTGGACTAAATTTTTGAGTTCATCAAGAGAAAATATAGTCATAGATTTCATCCCTGTCGAGGATAATTACAGAATCTAGATTCCATTCAACTCTTGATGTGGAAATTCTGCATCTTGCTTTTGACAAGAAATTAACTGCTTTCTATTCCTTTTTATAGATATATAGCAATTCGTATTTGATTTGTGATAGCGTAGCGTGCCGTAGATATACATTGCAAGAGTCAGATCCCCGACTTCTCTAAGAAGTCGGGGATCTGATATTCAAGTGGGTTATAAATGGGTGTAGAAAGAATTATTGCGGTTTGAGAATACTGGGAATTGTAGCGAGGATGCGTGTGACAATTTCTTCTGGTGTTTCGGTCGCGCTCATAGTAATATGTAAGTCAGCTTGGGAGTACATTGGTTGACGTTGTTCCCAAAGCGATGTCAATTTACTTTCGATATCGGCATCTTGTAAAAGTGGTCTGGTATTGTCTTCCGCTAACCGCTGTAAGATTATTCCTATTGGTGCATCTAACCAAATTATCAACCCATGATGGAGATAACTCCAATTCTGCTGCTGCATGGGAACACCCCCACCCGTAGATATAATCAACTTAGTATAAGCACAAGCTTGAGCTAAAACATCACTCTCTAATTGCCGAAACTCCGCTTCACCATTTTCGGCAAATATTTCATTAATAGATTTACCTGCGGCTTTGATTATAACTTCATCTGTATCTACAAATCTATAACCAATTTCTGCAGCTAATAACTTTCCTACCGTTGTTTTCCCAACTCCCATCATGCCAATTAAATAGAGGTTGACTCCTTTTAATATATCAATCATCAGTATTTTTCTCCTGTAAAATTATTAATTATTATTAAAGCTTAAATTAGCGTTTTTGTGGTTTATTTTCGTTGTCATCCTCAAAATCATCATCTTCAAAAAAATCCCAGTCATCATCATCTGTAACTTGAGTTTTGCCTGATTCTTGGTAAGGAGGAATAATTACCCGATAATCAGCATCATAAACAGATTCAGTTTTACCCACAGCAGTGTTTTTCGGTGATTGGGAACTATAGGAATAAACGGAACTATTGCGGGAATTATAACTTTGTTGACTTGGGGAAGTTTCTGTTACTGGTTCTGAATTTTCGCCATTATCCCAATCATCTTGATTGCGATTTGTGTCCCAATCGTCAAATTCATCATCAACTTGATTAACGGTTGGTGGAGTATTTTGTCTAACACGGGGTGGAGTGGGAATTGATTTGGGTAGAGGTTGTGGTGCTTGTAAATTTAAATCAGTCGCAAACTTTAACAATCTAGTAATTATTAAAGATGTGAAAATACCAGCAGTGATACTTAATAAAATCCACAATGCTAATGGTAATGCTTGAGTTCGCATCCCCAAAAACATTAATGGAAGTGAGGGCGACAAATTTTGAACTAATATTATTATTAGTCCCAGCATTGCCGTCACCAAGATAATTAAGCGAATTACAGCCATAAAAAATTCAAAATTGCAGCAGGATTCTAAGAATACACCAGGAAAAAACAGATGAATATAGCTGTTGCCACAAAAGAGCAAAATAGAATTAAGAATTAAGAATTAAAAATTTAGTTTTTTAATTTTTAATTTTTAATTTTTAATTCCTATAAATGACCTTGCCATCGCTGAATTGGTATACAGTCAATATCTAATTGATCCAGAGCGCGAGCTACAACAAAATCAACTAAATCCTCAATGGTTTGTGGGTTGTGATACCAAGCAGGAATAGCGGGGACTATTCTCACTCCAGTTTCCGCTAAGGTCGTTAAGTTCCGCAGGTGAATTAAACTAAAAGGGGTTTCTCTGGGGACAATTACCAGTTTACGTCCTTCTTTAATTTGGACATCTGCGGCTCGTTCTAGTAAGTCGGAACTTAGCCCCCCAGCAAGTTTTGCGACTGTACTCATACTACAAGGGATAATGATCATCCCCAACGTGCGGAAAGAACCACTGGCAATACCCGCACCAACATCACTCCAAGGATGACAGCGGAGTTTACCTTGTTCGGGAACTCCGGCTTGTTCTCGCCAAAATTGCTCTTGTTTTTCTGGTTCTCCTGGCATTCGGATTTCCTGTTCTGCCTGCCAAACTGTGTAAGTAGATTTAGATGCCACCAGTTCAATTTGATATTCTGCGGCTAAGAGAAATTTAAGAGCGCGAACGGCGTAAATTAGACCAGATGCACCTGTTACGCCCAAGATTAAAGGTTTTGTGTTATTAGTCATTTGTCAGTGGTCAGTGGTCAGTTGTTATTAGTCATTTGTCAGTGGTCAGTTGTTAGTGGTCAGTGGTCAGTGGTTAATATTTAAGAGCAACTAAGTAGGTGAACACAATAAAACCAATCTGTATAAAGAAAAGTAAAATCGCCCAAACCCTCTTCACTCTTGCCTCTTGACTTTTGCCTCTTGCCTAGTGCCATAACGACGATTTTCAATGCTAACCTACTTAACAACGGACAACTGACAAAGGACAACTGACAACTGACTATTCTTGATCATAAGGTTCTCTGTCAAAAGATATGGCTTTGCCACGCAAGCTATCGCTTTGATTTTGTGGATAAATGTCTCCTGTTTCCTCATTGCCAGTATTCTCGCTCATGGCCTTAGGTAAACCATCAGCACCAACTGTCACTAAATCAATTTGTTGACGGTAGTAATCAACACTTTTGACTTGTACCATACAGCTATCGCCCAATCGGTAGGAAGCCCGATTTTTTCGCCCAAATAACGCTTGTTGTCTGGCACGATATTCATACCAATCGTCTTTGAGGGAACTGACGTGAACCAGTCCTTCTATTCGTAAGGTATTAGCGAGATTACCTTCTGTGGGCGATTCTACTGGGACTTCAATTTCCACAAAGAAGCCGTAGGATTGAACACCAGTAATTACTCCTGGAAATACTTCGCCAATGCGTTGTTTCATTAAGGAGGCTTTTTGGAGTCCGGCTAAATCAGCTTCAGCTTCTTGGACTTCTTTTTCTCGGTCATTAATTTGGACAATGACCCTGGTTAAGTCGCTTTGCAGTTCTTGTTGGAGTTCTGGGGGGAGAACGTTCCAATTGATTTCTTCGTGACAATTGGAATGGCGCAGGTTTATCCGATCTTTGACGCGGGTATTCCGGCGATCGCGCCCATGCTCTAGTAAGTTATGATACACCCGTTGCAAGAGGATATCTGGATAACGACGTAAGGGGGCAGTTATGTGGACATATTGGGATAAAGCTAGTCCAAAGTGAGAACTTTTGGTAATGCTATATAAAGAAGGCTTGAGAGTGTCTTGTAATAAATAGGTGAGAACTTGTTCCGATGGGGAATCGGCAAAAGCTCCCGTCAAGTGTTGATAATCTAGAGGTTGGATTTCTAATTCTGGATCAAGTCCTAATTCCACACCTAAATTAACGGCTAGTTTGAGCATTTCCTGAACATCTTCGGGATCAGGTGTGCCTTGAACTCGCCATAAACTGGGAACTCCCAAGGCGCTGAGATGATCAGCCATGAGTTGATTAACTAATATTACCAATTCGGTAATGAGCGATCGCCCAGGTAAGTCATTAACCACCACCGATCCCATTGCTCCTTCGTCATAGTAAGGGTTGTGGCTGGGTGGGAGATTTAACCGTAAGCTGCCCCGCTGTAGACGTACCTGCTTAATAGCAGTAGCCAAAGTCTGTAAATCTGGTAATTTCTCTTGGACTTCGACTGCCACTTTGCTGCTTTCACCGGCAAGAATAGCTGCTGTCTCTACTTGACTAACAGCTACATCTACATTAATGACACTAGGTTGAATTTCCCATTCCTCCACTTCTCCTGATTGGGGGTTAATGGTGATGATAAAAGAGAGAGCCAAGCGATCGCTACCAGGGACTAAGGAACACCGTTGTATCACCACTGCTGGCAACATTGGCAGTAGTAATTCTCCCAAATACACTGACTTACCCCGCTTGAGAGCTTCCCTGTCTAGAGCCTCATCGGGTTGGATATAGTGGGAAACATCTGTAATGTGAAATAATAATCGCCAATTATCATCAGTAGTTTTTTCCACACTGAAGGCATTTTCAACCACAGACTCATCACTGTTGACACTCTTAATGGTGAAGGTAAAAACCTCACGTAAATCGAGACGATTTTTCAGGTCTGCTTTCAGGAGTCTCTTGGGTAACTTTGCTGCTGCATCGAGGATAGGATCAGGAAAAGTTCGGGATAAATCATGTTTACAAGTTACCAAATCTATATCCGCTGCGGCTTCAGCATCACTACCCAAAATTTGCACTACTCGACCCAATGGGGGATATTGTGCGAGGGGATAGCGAAGAATTTCTACATGAGCTAAGTGATCAATTGCTTCTTCCAACTTCATGCTGTTGAGTTGTAGTTTTAGTTCAAACAGCAATCTGTCATCCAAAGGGACAGCCCGAAAACCTTCCTCCACCTGCTTAATTCTGGCGAGTAAGGTGTGATTAGACCGCTCCATAATCAACTTCACCTCACCTTCTGGCGATCGCCTGCGACTGCCTTCCTTGAGGACTCTTACCAAAACGCGATCGCCATTCCAGGCATTGCTCAAATGACTTTCACGGATGTAAATATCCTCTGAGCCTTCGCTATCTTGAATCGCAAAGCAAAAGCCCTTACTAGAACAACGGAGTTTAGCCTCAATCAAGCCTTCTTCGGTAACGCGGCGATATTTCCCCCGTTCCTTCACCAAAAGCCCGATTTTTTCCAACACATCCAAAGTAATTTGGAGTTTTTCTAGACTTTCTTCATCCTCACAACCCAGTTTTTTTTCTAGGACTTTACGAGCCACTAATTTATCATCTGTAAAATTGGCAAGAAGTGTAGCGATTGAAAATTCCATGCAGTGAACCGACCTTTGGTCAAAACATCATTTGTTGTCGAATCTGGCTCTTTACTGTATTCCCTCGCGGTTTACAGACACTTGCTTACGAATTTCGCCTTTGCGTAGTGTTTCGTAGAAAAGGCAAGTCCGCTCATCGCGCAGCGTGGCGTTAGCCATAGTCATTGTCAGATGAAGCCCCTGCGTTGACTTCTCACTGCACGACAATCTCAGCGTTTGCTTACGTGACCCTTGACTTGATCTAAACAATCTTGACCATGCACTCCTGATACCTAATAATTAAACACTACGTAATTTAGATAATGAGTTAGTGAGAGACTTGGTTTGGAGAACTCTCTATCTCACCCACAACCCACAAACTACAAACTAGTTTAACTACAGGTGTTTGATAGTTTAGATGTAAGGCAATTCCACGACATCAATATCTGATAGCATAGCGTGGTGTTGGCCATGTCTTCACTAGAAGAAACCGCTGAAAAACCCAATTCTCCCTTATGTAGAATCGGTAACAATCAGGTAAGCAGTAAAACACAGGCAACGAAGGCAAACCTTATCTTTATTATTGTAGATTTAGAGCGCACTTCTTTAAAAATACTTCTAGATATCTAATTGGTTAATTAGTATAGCATTTAAAGATAGACGACAATTTGTGATCAACAACTGTTAGTATCAGGACATATTTAACGTCGTGAGTGCTTAGTTCTCAGTAAGACTTTATATTGAAATATAGGGTTTTGTCTAGGGGATGGTCAGTGGTCAGTTGTCAGTTGTTAGTAGGGGCGAAGCATTTGGAAGATAAATTATCGATCATTGCCAAAAATAGTTCTCCAAATGCTTCGCCCGTACAGTTGTCAGTTGTCAGTTGTCAGTTGTGCGCTGACTAGCAATTTATGTTATTAGGAAAATTTAGATAAAAATGGTTGAAAGTATGATGTTGGCACAATTCCAGAATTTGTACCCCAACGGCAGTATTATCTCAGAATTAATAGAAATTTTTCAAGGGAAATATATCGTCCGTGTCAGTATACAACTCGAAGGTATCACCAGGGCAACGGCGATCGCAGGAGCAGAAACAGTAGAAGCAGCAGAAGACCAGGCTAGAAACAGAGCTTTAACGGTTTTGGGGGTCAAAAATACACCGGGGGAAGTCACAAAATCTGTCTCCCCATTAGTTACCACTCCACAAATAAAACCCACTTTCCAGGAATCAAAACCTGTTCCCCCTGTTAACAATACACAGATATATACACCACCGCTACCAGAAGAAGAAATTGATCCCAAATTTCCAGAACCAGAAATATTTTCTCATCAAGAACCAGAATATCCACCTTTATCAGAAGTCCCCCCTAGTAATGTCACGCCATTTACACCTCGCAGTTATACCCCTTATGAGGATACTGGTGTCCAGTCAGTCGTCGGTAAAAAGAAAAGACATAATGAACCAGTAAATTTATCTGATGTCATTGCCCAAACAGACGTAGAAATCGAGCGCTTAGGCTGGACACCAGAACAAGGTAAAGATTATCTGGTCAAAACCTACAGTAAACGAGGACGTTCTCTGCTGAGTGAAGAAGAATTACGAAATTTTCTCACTTACCTCAAATCTCAACCAGATCCAATTGCGGGATTTTAGAATCAGGAGTCAGGAGTCAGGAGTCAGGAGGAAGAAGAAAGAAGAAAGAAGAATTTTCTCATTGACAACTGACAACTGTACGGGCGAAGCATTTGGAGAACTATTTTTGGCAATGATCGATAATTTATCTTCCAAATGCTTCGCCCCTACTGACAACTGACAACTGACAACTGACCAATAACTAAACTAGAGGTACAGGACGACTACCGGCGGCATGACGGTCAATTACTTGGTCAATTAAGCCATATTCCTTGGCTTCGGCGGGAGACATAAAGAAATCACGTTCGGTATCTTCAGAAATCCGCTCAAATGGTTGACCAGTATGATCAGCGAGAAATTCATTTAGCCGCTGCTTGTGATACAAAATTTCGCGGGCTTGAATTGCAATATCAGTTGCTTGTCCTTGAGCGCCACCGAGGGGTTGATGAATCATAATCCGTGAATGGGGTAAACTCATCCTTTTACCCTTTGTACCCGCGCTGAGGAGAAAAGCTCCCATACTGGCCGCCAATCCAGTACAAATTGTACAGACATCAGGGCGAATATGCTTCATGGTGTCAAAAATACCCATTCCCGCTGTCACAGAACCACCAGGAGAATTAATGTACATATATATGTCCTTCTCCGCGTCCTCAGAATCTAAAAACAGCAGTTGGGCAACAATCAAGTTAGCCAGATTGCTATCAACCTGTTCTCCCAAAAAAATAATCCGCTCACGCAACAGCCGTGAATAGATATCAAAGGCGCGTTCGCCTCGGCCGGATTGTTCAATAACGATAGGAATCATTTAGTGTGTTTTAGCTATTTTTCATTTATTCTATCGGTGACAACGGCTAATTGTGTTGAAATTGCCAATTAAGATTAGGACAAGCCGGGTGAAGAGAGCAGATAGAAGCTCATGTAAAGAAATATATTTTACACAAATATCAGTATTATTACGGTTCTTGCTAATTGAGTGACTGGAGTAAAACAATGAGATATCCCCAGGGATTTAAAAATAAATTTGGATTTTCAGGACACTTTTTGGAAAAAACAAACGTCCACGTTGTCAGGTGCATATAAAGAGAGAACTGAATCACATTTTTTCACAGATTTCTGAGCTATTCTCAAATTATATTCACCAAATCCGATAAACCAATAACACAAAGTGTATTGAGAATAACAAGTTCCTATGGAAGTCTCATCCATATAAATAAAGAGAGGGATATTATGCTAGAAAAACTTATACAAGCGGCCTTTATTACATTTTTATTGCAACTCATCGCCGTATTGAGTAAAACTACTCCAATACATCCCAAGGCAGTCTCACCTCTTGCGGAAATGTCGGGTCCTGTAATTAGTTCGACTTTCCAGGTTTCGGAGTAAAATGCAGCCTAGACGGAACACTATGGCTTACGCCACGCTTCGCTATCGACAAGCTCAGTGCATCGCAGGGAATAGGTAAAAATTTTAATCTTTTCCCTGATTACCAATCTATTATTTTTAATTCCGCCCTGGGGTAGTAGTCATGACTTTATTTTTGCTATTCTGATTATCTCCACCTGTGATACTGCGGAAATATAGCCCACCAATACTGATGAGAAATACCAAATATCCCACGGCTTGAACAATATAGATTTTGTCTCTATAACCAAATAAGGACTTGAGAATGATACCGGGAAACTGTTCGTCAGATAAGATTTTTTCAGCATTCCAAACCATTGGACCTAAGATACAAGAGTGAATTCTGGTAAAGTGTTCATAATAGAAACAAAGATTTTCTGAAGAACGACTACTCAAAGCTAGATTAGCTGTAGCTTCATCAAAATGTTGTAAACCGGAAACTACTAAACCAGAAACAATTAATATTAATAAAACGCCCATAACTTGAAAGAATTGGCGAATATTAATTTTCACACCCCATTTAAATAATAAAACGCCAATTACTGACGCTGTGGCTAAACCACCAAGTGCGCCTAAAGTCGGCAATAAACCTTGTTGAAAATTAGCTGCAACGAAGAGAACAGTTTCAAATCCTTCGCGGACAATGGCGACTAGAATTAAACTAAAAACTCCCCAAGCTGCATTGGAATTTTTGCCTATTGCGTCGGTAACTGCTCCCTCAACTTGTGCTTTCATAAATCTGGCTTGTTTTGTCATCCAGATTAACATCCAACTCAGCATGACTATTGCTAAAACACTAAATACACCTTCCAATGTTGGCTCAACAACAGAGGTATATTGAGGATTAATAGATCCTAAGAATTTAATGATCCCCGTAAATAAAATACCGATTAAGCCACTGACAATAATACCAACAATTACGCCAGCATAAACCCAAGGGTTGAGTCGAGATTGTTGGGCTTTTTTTAATAATGCGAGAACAATACCCACAACTAAAGCGGCTTCGACACCTTCTCGCAGGGTAATTACAAAAGTGGGTAGAGCGGTACTAAAATTCATAAGAATACACGGCAAGCGGGAAACTCAGTCCCTTTAGGGCTGAGAGGGAAGCGACACGAGCGGTTTTAACCGCTGTGGATATTAAAATTGAAACCAGATTTTTGATTGGAACCTGGAAACCAACTCCCATTTCTGGGGTAATGTTAGCTAGATGCCTCCGGCACGCTGGCGCGAACGACCTGTTCTAAGAGCTTGTTAGACTTGCAACACTGTTCCAGTGACCTTAGAACTGTTTAATCACAAGCGACAGAGCGGGGAACTAGCTACGCATTCCCAGGTGTCGTGACTCAAATAACGGCTACCATGAGACTAAGCTCAGGGTGGTCTGGTCAGCACAGCTTGCTTGATTACTCTTGCAAGCTCAGTCCCTTTAGGGCTGGGTTACTGACTTTATTAGTTAGGGCTTGCTGAAAAAGTGGGAAAAGGCAAGAAAAAAGATGACTAAGTAATTAGGCAAAAGCAAAGATAAGTTTTTGTTGCCTAAAATTAGGCAAAACATCACTTTTCTTAATCAAATTAGGGAAAAAAGACATTATAGGGTTTTCAGCCTAGACTCTTATAATGCTTCCCCTTGTATCCTACCACTCATATCCGTACTTTCCAGTAAACTATCCCCCAAATCTCGGTTACTTACTAATGAAAAAGCAGAAAATAATAGACTTCCCTGGAATAAAATCTTTCATTGTGTCAGATACAACGAAATTATCGAAAAACAACCCAATAATCAACCCTATCCTCCTGATTTAACTTACCGAGAAAATATTGCCCGTCAACCTATTCACAAAATTAGAGGCTATGATCAGAATAGCAGCACTGCAATTTTAGTCACTGTTGATAGTTCTCAGCCTCAACACTGGATTAATTGACACATCAGGAAGTAGTAACATGAAAAACCAAAAATGTCCCACTTGTCAAGGTGAGTTAGAAACTAAGCAAATTGAAAAAATGCTAAAAGGAGGAAATAACACCGCCGTTATCCATGTAGAAGCAGAAGTTTGTTCAAAATGTGGAGAAAAGCTCTATAAACCAGACGTTGTTAGCCAATTTACTCAAATTCGTGCCAAACTTAGAAATCAACAAACAGAAGATTTTCAAGTGATTGGTCAATCTTTCCGCATTTCTGTTTAATTAATCAAGGAAGGCTGAAGAATTTTATTCTAAGTTTGATAACTGTGAAGATGTTAATAAGTTTTTAGTCTATGAATAATCTTACATCTTGCAATTGTCACAGGCAATTATGCTTGAGTCTTGAGAATGGGTGGCCCGGGATTCGAACCCGGAACAAATCGGTTAAAAGCCGAGTACTCTACCGTTGAGTTAGCCACCCTTTTGCTGTTTTTCCAACTTTATCAATATACCATCAACAGCCATGGTTTTGTCAAGGGGTTTTCAAAAAAGATTTGCCGTTAATCCAAAAGAAGCAGTACAACTAGCTCCAGGAGCTAACACAGTCAGGTTTTCACCAGTGTTGAAAGCATTGCGGGTGGCACTCCAAGGCTCTAGACAGTAGAATTCTTTGCCTTTAACAGTCCAAAACACCAACCAGGTAGAGAAATCATCGTAATCGAGGGTTAGCTTCAACCTGCGGCTGTTATCTGTGACTGTGGCTGATTTACTGGTGAGTCCCCCAAAAGCAAAATCAATTTCATCTTGGTTAAAGTCGAATTTGCCGTCAAAGGTGTGAAACTCCTTAGTTTTGTTATCTTGATATCGTGTGGAAGGAAGTTCCACTTCTAGCTGATTTTTGTCACCACAGAGAAAATAAGGGTGGAAACCAGCGGAAAATGGCATGGGTGTAGATGACAGATTTTTATATTCCTGACGCACTACTAAGGTATTCCCTTGGAGTTCGTAGGTAAAAGCCAATTGAAAATCAAAAGGATAAACTGCCTTTGTTTCCTCGTTGCTGCTGAGAACTACAGTTAGACTAGCCTTACCTTCAGTATTTTGCGCTGTTGCTGTCCAAGGCAATTCCCGCGCAAAGCCATGTTGTTTGATAGTATACGGTTTTCCGTCAACGCTGTAAGTATTATCAGGTAAGTTACCGCAAAGAGGAAACAAAATGGGATTACCACCTCTAACGCTCAAATCAGGATGAGTAAAGCGTTCAGCGTCTAGGTAAAATATTTCTTGACCTTGCACCAGCCAACGAGTGATGATACCACCTCTTTCTGGGACAACTTCTATTTGTGTACCAGCGGTTTTATCAGACAGGATGTAGGTTTTGTATTGTTGTTCTTGAATGTCAATGGTAAACATGATTTTTGGTGATTGGTGATAGGTAATTGGTGATTGGGCAGATACCCGTTCGCAAAACATGACTCGCTAACTAAGCTTTCCGTCTCACGCCTTTTTCCATTCACCTCCTATTACAGCACTTTGCGCGACAAATAGGGGCAGGTTTGATATTGATTTTTCAATTTCTTGGAGATTGTTGGTTTCATCTAATACTTTTCAAACAACCTCTTAATAATGAAAGATTCAGAGCAGGATTATCACTCCTTAGACTTAACTCAAAATTGATAGCGGCTGCTCAAGCCCATTCCAACGATATGGCTCGGCATAACCGTCTAAGCCACACTGGTTCTGATGGTTCATTAATAGTAGATCGGATGAGGCGATATGGCTATAAGTACCGATGGGCTGGAGAGAATATTGCATATGGTCAAACCTCTGCTCAAGAGATAATGCAATCTTGGATGAATAGTGCAGGTCATCGTCAAAATATTCTCAATCCTAAGTTTCGTGATGTTGGGATTGCATATGCTTACGGAAATACATTCTATTGGACACAAAACTTTGGTGCATAGCTATTTTTGAGAATCTTGGTAAGAAATCCGCGCCAGGGAATTCGTCAACTGTATCTGGGGCATAGGGCATAGGGTATTGGATATTTTCCCCAGTCCCCAGTCCCCAGTTCTCAATTTAAACGTCTTCGGCAAAAATGAAGCGATATAACTCGCTAGGATCTGGTTCAGGGCTGCTTTGGGCAAATTTAACCGCGTCCTCAATTACAGCCTGAATTTTCTTTTCAATATCTTTGAGTTCTGCTTCTGTAGCTAGATTTTGTTCCAGCAAATAAGCAGCTAACTTTTTAATGGGGTCACGAGCAAACCAAAATTCTTTTTCTTCTTTGCTTCGCATTTCGTCTGGGTCAGCTAGAGAATGACCCCGGAAGCGATAGGTCAGAGCTTCAATTAAAGTTGGACCTTCTCCTGCACGGGCGCGGGCTACGGCTTCCTGAGCCACCTGACGCACTGCTAAAACATCCATACCGTCTACTTCCACACCCACCATGTTAAACACACTGGCTTTTTTGTATATCTCTGGTTGGGAAGTTGCCCGTTCGTGAGACATACCAATTGCCCACTTATTATTTTCGACCACAAAGAGAATTGGCAATTTCCATAAAGCTGCCATATTCAATGTTTCAAAAAATTGACCGTTGTTAGCAGCACCGTCACCAAAGAAGCAAGCGGTTACTTGGTCAGCGTTTTTGTCTCCCAGAACTTCCCGACGATATTTAGATTGGAAAGCAGCACCAGCAGCGACGGGAATACCTTCGGCTACGAAAGCATAACCACCTAATAGACGATGTTCAGCCGAAAACATATGCATAGAACCACCGCGCCCTTTACTGCAACCTGTGGCTTTACCAAATAATTCTGCCATAACTTCGCGGGCGGGAACTCCTGCGCTTAAAGCATGAACGTGGTCACGGTAGGTGCTGGAAACGAAATCTTCACCGGGGCGCATTGCACCTTTGACAATGCCGCTACAAACTGCTTCTTGTCCGTTGTATAGGTGGACAAAACCAAACATTTTTCCTCTATAGTACATTTCGGCACATTTATCTTCAAATAAACGTCCTAGTGTCATATCTTCGTATAAGCCCAATCCTTCTTCTTTGGTGATTTGGACTGTGGCAGTATTAAATGTGGGTAACGTGCGCTCTTGAGCCATGCTGGTGAAGTATCCCTATTGTAAAAGTTAAAGTTAAGTTGGTTTTAGATAACGTTAGCTATAAATTAGCCAGCGTTGACAAAACTAATTTATCAAGCCTCATTTTATAGGATAGCAATGAGGATAACTGGCTTTCTGCATAGCGATTAACAATTAACGTAATTTCATCACGTAAGTTAAGATGAAGCTACATGAAATCATATTTTAAGAATAATCAAACGCAGATAAACGCAGATAAACGCAGATGAGAATGAATAAACTCATCAATTGTATGATTTTTTTTTGCAGCAACGGACAACGGACAACGGACAACTGACAACTTGAATTATTTGCCGATGAGTTTAACTAGTCCAATCCCCCCAAAGTATAGTCCTAAAACCGCACCAGCTAAAAGACTTTGGGTCAGAGGATCGGTAGAAGGTGTTAGCACTGCTCCCAAAATTACTGCTGTCATAATTACATAACGCCAACCTTTTAACATGATTTGTGAGGAGACAATTCCCAAGGTAGCGAGCAAAATTTGAATAACTGGAACTTGAAATGCTAGTCCTGTGGTGAATAACAATAACAGCACAAAATCAAAATACTTATCAATTGACCAAAGTTGCTCAACAACATCAGCACCATAATTAATGAAGAATTGTAAAGCAGCGGGAATGAGTGCAATGTCAGCAAAAATTAAGCCGCATACAAATAATACGCTTGAACCTAGCACCACAGGGATGACTAAACGCCGTTCCCGCACGGTGAGGCCAGGAAGTATAAACTGGATAATTTGATAAAGAATGAAGGGAGTAGCCAGGATTAAACCACCGTAAGCAGCAACTTTCATGGAGACAAAGAAAAATTCTCCCGGAGCTAATTGCAGAAATTTAACGCCGTGAGCAGGAACTTCTAGTAGTTGTACTAGGGGTTTGACGAAAATAAAACAACCGATAATACCCACTACTACCACTATGAGGGCATAGAAAATTCTTTGCCGCAACTCCTCCAGGTGGTCAAATATGGACATTTCCACTTCACCTGGTAATTCATCTAGCGGGTTAATAGATGGTTCTGGGTCTAAGCCGGGGGAATTTATGGTATCTACGTCTTGTGAAGAGGTCATGAGTAGGAAAAGTGGGAAACATTTGTTAGGCAATCTTCGTTCACTATTTTATAGGGAATCCGCTCGAAAACTTTTGAAGTTGTAAATAAGTCAGGAAAATAGCCGTATTTATTTTTGGTAGCATTTCTATTTCTATTTTTATTTTTACATTTGGACTTTAATTTTACATCTGTATTAATTAGCACAAAATTTACTTTGTGTATTTCTAAATTATTACTACTTGATACATAAGTATTAATTGCAGATCTTATATCCTTTTATGCAGTATTTTCTAGCTGTATAGCTTGTTAAATCTGGTTTTTTTATGCTTTAAAAAAAATACTCTAAATTTACGATTAAATACAAATGTACTTTAAATTACGTTCTGTTCTATGTTGACGGATAATATTTATATTTGTTTCTGGTCAAAAAAAGATTTTTTTATCCGGGATTTTCCCATAGTAAATGTATACGTATCAAGCACGTTGTCTTGTGGTTAAATTAACTCTGCCAGGGGGGTAAGAGTGGATTTGGCCATCACAGATATAACTTTAATCTGTGAATCAATGAAAACAATAACTTGTTTATCTCAGTCTGGGATCAATCAAGGATGTAGTTGGGTAAAACCAAGTATAAATCTTGATTTACTTCTGTACTGACTAGACAAGGATATACTAATGCGCTTTAAGGTTGCATTCTTTGTAGTGTCTTATTTGAGACTATGAACAGATTTTTCTGGCAATTTTTAGAACTATTAGCTGATTAATAAGTTTTCACGATTGATCAAAATAATGTTGCTGATTACGCAATAGAAATCTGAATCGAATTTAGATATGAAAAAAACAATTGGTGTAGGACTAATGGTGTTGTCAGTTTATCTGTGCAATTCCAGTGCTTGTTTTGCAGGGAATAAGCTGTCTAGAGATAATGCTCAAGCAAGAATCGAAAATTATACTCAATCACAGTTAGTGGTTAATGTCTCTGGTAGAGATGAGCCACAAGGAGATTGTTTACGTAAAGGTAAATGCAAGGACTAATATTTTTTGATTACAAAGTAATATTTGTAACCGAGCTTAAATAATTAGCGTTAAGCGAGATTTATCAGATCATCAGATTTTTTCTCAACTTTCAATATTGGATATATTTTGGTTGGCTTAGGTAGGGGGAGTCATCCAGATGTTATCTATGCTTGTTTATCAGGGACTACTACTTTTTTGATTTTGTTCTGAATGTATTCAAGTAAATACTGATTTTGGATTTTCTTGCGTGAAGATGTGAAGAAAAATCTAAAATTAGTTATGTTTCTATACCTGGTTTTTGCGGATATGTTCGGTTTTCCACTGTAAAAGAGATTGTGACAGATTATGTTATGACCATTACAGCGTGAATTAATTTTTTATGCTTCTTAACTTAGAAAGATTTTATCAAGCTTGTAATCCTTCCCGGCCGTTGATGATTGAGAACGTAGACGACCGGATGTATTATATTGATTTTACTTCAGTCCGTGGGGGAAAAATTATTGAAGCTCTGCTGCGGACTATTGCAAAGATTTCCCCAAATATACCAACCTGTCAATTATTTACGGGACATTTGGGCTGTGGAAAATCTACGGAATTGCTACGACTCAAAGCCGAGTTGGAAGCGCAAGATTTTCATGTTGTCTATTTTGAGTCTACCCATGTTTTAGAAATGGTAGATATAGATATTACAGATATTTTATTAGCGATCGCGGGTTTGGTGAGTGAAAACTTGGAAGCGATGAAACTGCGTGTCCAACCTAGTTACTTTACTAAGTTGTTTAGGGAGTTGGTAGATTTTTTGCAAACGCCTTTAGAACTGGGGGTAGAAGCGGAATTATCTGTGGGGATTGCCAAAATTACGGCGAAAACTAAAGAAAGTCCTCAGTTACGCAGACGGTTAAGAGACTATCTAGAACCACGCACAGAAAATATCTTACAATCAATTAATCAAGAGCTATTAGATCGGGCTAATTTGGAGCTAAAAGCTAGGGGGAAGAAGGGATTGGTGGTGATTGTGGATAACTTGGATCGGGTGGCGGTTCGTCCTTTACCGTCTGGGCGATCGCTACCAGAATACTTATTCATTGATCGAGGAGAACAATTAAGAAAATTGAATTGCCACATAGTTTACACAATTCCCTTAGCTTTAACATTTTCTAATGATAGTGCGGAACTACAACATCGTTTAGGAGGTGGAGTTGCACCGAAAGTATTACCAATGATTCCCGTGCGGCAACGTTCTGGAGAAATTAATACAGAAGGACTAGGATTAATGCGACAAATGGTATTAGCAAGAGCCTTTCCTGACAGATCACCAACAGATCGTTTAAATTTAGTTACCCAGTTATTTGATCATCTAGATACTCTAGATCGTTTGTGTTTGATTAGTGGTGGTCATGTCCGCGACTTATTAGGGTTACTATTTGATTGTTTACGAGATCAAGATCCACCTTTTGACCGCAAATGTGTAGAATTAGTAATCCAAAGACAACGAGATTACCGGGCTAATGCCATTGATCTGGATGAAAGTGAATTAATCTTGCAGGTAATCCAAGATCAACGAGTTAGAGGCAATGTAGAGTACGATATTTTATTACGGAGTTTATTCGTATTTGAATATCGTGATCACCAGGGTGTTTGGTTTGCACTTAACCCAGTTTTAGCAGAAACCGAAAAATTTAAATTATGGTTAAAAGACAGCAAGCAGAGAATATAATCGCTGCGAATCAACAGTCTTTACGTAGTTTAGAAAGAGCAATTACCTTTTCTAAAAATCAGTTTTCAGTTATCTTGCTGTGCTGTAACTACGAATTTCTGCGAGATATAATCCGGCAACAACTAGCAATTAATGGTTGGGGAAATGAGCGTATTCAAAGTATTACTTTAGCCCAAAATGCTACAAGTTTATATACCACAATTCAATCACAACTTACCATTAATCAACCTGCCGGATTAATGATTATGGGGTT
The DNA here is from genome assembly GCF_009712025.1 of Dolichospermum sp. UHCC 0406. Classification (NCBI taxonomy): domain Bacteria; kingdom Bacillati; phylum Cyanobacteriota; class Cyanophyceae; order Nostocales; family Aphanizomenonaceae; genus Dolichospermum; species Dolichospermum sp. UHCC 0406. The sequence goes on along the minus strand of NZ_VILA01000003.1, from coordinate 6,145 downwards.
TGAATCAATCTATGGAATAGATGATCTCCTGCGTTCCATTAATCAAGTCCGAGATGAATTTCGTAAACGTTATCAAATCCCCATGATTTTTTGGGTAAATGATGAAGTGTTACAGAAAATCCTGCGGTTAGCTCCCGATTTTGCCAGTTGGGCAGCTACACCAATTAGATTTGAAATGACTTCTATTGGATTACTAGAATTTCTCCACCAAGAAACTGACGATCTATTTACGAGAGTTTTACAAAGTAATTATGCACGAGGTAATCCTGTCACCTTAGAACAAGTATGGATTAGCAGTGATCAACTGCATTATGCAATTAAAGAATTGTATGATAGGGGGATGAAAATCGAAGCAGAATTAAATGCTAGGTTAGAATTTATTTTTGGCATAGATGATTATGTCAATAATCGGATTGATTCTGCCTTAAATAACTTTCAGAAAAGTTTGCGTTTTTGGCATCATCAAGAAAACTTATGGCTAACAGAATATGCAACTGATATAACAGCAGAATTATCTGATTCATCCTATGCTGATCTTTTAAAACGGTCAATTTTATTATTTTATATTGGATTATGTTGCTGTCGTCTTGCCGAACAAAATCCCAAATCAAGAGAAAGATATTGGCAATCAGCTAAAACATATTTTCAGCAATGTTTACAAACATTTGAAATTGCTGGACGGATAGATTTAGTTTCGGAATTTATTGAACAATTATTAGAAGTCTTATATAGTTTAAAATCATGGGCAGTATTAGAAGTTGTCGCTAAAAAATCCCTAGAATTACATCAAATATATGGTAGGAAAATTCAATTAGCTTGTGATTATGGTTTTTTAGCACAGGTAGCCGTACATAATTCCAACTGGATACAAGCTAGTATTTTAGCGCATATATCACTACTACAATTAGAAACAGAAAAAAATCACCCAGAATCAAATCATTATTTATTTCCTCTGATATTAGAACAAATTTATTTATTAACTTTAGCAGAAGCCCTCAATCATCTAGGACAAATAACGGTAGCAAAAGAATATATAAATGCAGCATCTCAACAACTGTCATCAGCTTTAGAAAAAAGTGAACATAAATATGATGCCCATCGTTATATTCGCTTATTACATAATTTAAGATCATTATACTTTCAAATAGGACACTATCTTCAAGCCTATATTATTAAACAAAAACTCCGTTCTGTAGAACAACAATATGGTTTTGTCCCCTTTATTGGGGCTGGACGGTTACAACCGCAAAGACAAGTCACTAACCCCACTTTAATATCTACATTTGCTAGTAATAGTATAGCCTTAGAAATTGCCGCTTCTGGTAGAGAATATGATGTTAATAACTTAATTGGGAGAATTAGTCGTGCAGACCAAAAATTAATAGTTATTCATGGACAGTCAGGTGTTGGTAAAAGTTCTACTGTTACGGCTGGCTTAGTTCCCGCACTACAAAACCGGGCTGTTGGTGATCAAATTGCTGTACCAGTTGTCCTGCAAGTCTATACAGATTGGTTAGGAGAATTAGGTAAATCTTTTACCAAGGCCATGTTAGAAATGCAAAAAATAGCAGCTATGGAAACAGAATTTCGATCTGATATTTCTATACCTACAACTATTAATAGTATTTTGCAACAATTACGGGAAAATGCAGATAATCATTTAATTACAGTGTTAATTTTTGACCAATTTGAAGAATTTTTCTTTGGTGATACAGATATTCAGAAAAAACAAATATTTGATCAATTTATTAGTGATTGTTTAGGGGTATCTTTTGTGAAAGTTATTTTGACTTTGCGCGAAGATTATTTACATCGCCTTCTAGATTTTAAATGTCTTTCATCAATCGAAACAATTAATAATAATATTCTTGACAAAAATATTCGTTATCAACTTAATAACTTTTCTCCTGAAAATGCCAGAAAAATCATTCAGAAATTAACTGAACGTTCACATAATCAATCCCAACTCAAATTAGAACCAGATTTAATTGATGCGTTAGTTGCTGATTTGTCTTCAGAACTGGGCGAAGTTCGTCCGATAGAATTGCAATTAGCGGGCGCACAATTACAAGATAAATATATTACTACCCTTGCCCAGTATCAAGCATATCGTCCCAATAAGTTAATTCAAACATATATTCAAGAATTAATTAAAGAATGTGGAAAAGAACACGAACGGGCGGCTCTCCTGGTTTTATATTTATTAACAGATGATCATAATAAAAGACCTTTTAAAACCCGGACAGAATTAACATTAGAACTCTCAGATTTAGAAGATCCTAGTAACTTAGAATTGATTTTAGATATTTTAGTTCGCTCCGGGTTAGTTGTGATATTTCCCAATGTTCCCGAACGCTATCAATTAATTCATGATTATTTAGTCAGCTTAATTCGTTATTTACAACAACAGGAATCTGGATTACAAACACAAATTAATACATTACGGGATCAGGTTAGAAATAGTTATCAAGAAATTGAACGGCTTAAAAGTGAATTAAGAAAAACTCAGAACGGCGTTAGTTTAGAACAGACACACCATTCACAAGGAGATAATTTACTGGCAGAATTAAGAGAATTACGAAAGCGAGAAGAAGCAAGTCAAATAGAAATTCAACATTTACGCACAGAATTAAAAGAAAAAGAGTTACTTGCAAAATTAGCCGATAGCCAAGAAAAACAACGTTTGGGTGCAATTAGATTAAATATTGCCCTGAAAATAGCCTTAACAGCTTCTATTATTGCTATGTTTGCCTTAACTACTTCTGTGATTACGTCCACAGATAGTGAAATGAAAACTCTAAGTGCATCTAGTGAGACTTTATTTGCTTCTCAAAAAGGTATTGATGCTCTCAAGGAAAGTTTGAAAGCAGGAAAAAAATTAAAAAAAACTCTATGGATAGATACTTCTACTCAAGAGAAGGTATTAACTGCACTGTATCAAGCGGTTTATGGAGTCAAAGAACGTAATCGTTTAGAAGGTCATTTGTCGGGAATCAGAATGGTGACATTTAGTGCAGATAAATCTTTAATAGCTTCAGCTAGTGCAGATACAACAATTAAACTTTGGAGTCCTAATGGTCTTTTAATCAACACTTTATCAGGACATGAAGATGTAGTAAATAGTGTTATTTTTAGTCCTGATAGTCAAATGTTAGTTTCCGCTAGTCAAGACAAAACAATTAAACTTTGGAGTCGAAAAGGTAAACTACTCAAAACTTTACTAGGTCATACATCTATAGTGAATAGTGTAAGTTTCCATCCTGATGGTCAAATTATCGCCTCTGCAAGTACCGATAAAACCATAAAATTGTGGAATCAAGAAGGTAAACTACTAAAAACATTATCTGGTCATAAAGATGCTGTTTTAGCCGTAGCTTGGTCTAATGATGGGAAAATTTTGGCTTCTAGCAGTGCTGATAAAACCATAAAATTGTGGAGTAGCAAAGGTCAATTAATCAAAACTTTACCAGCCCATGAAGATGCTGTTTTAGCTATAGCTTGGTCTAGTGATAGTAAAATTCTGGCTTCTGCAAGTTTAGATAAAAAAATCAAATTATGGAATCAAGAAGGTCAATTACTCAAAACTCTTTCTGGACATAGCAACGGTGTTATTAGTATCAATTTTAGCAGCGACGGTCATACTCTAGCATCTGCTAGTATGGATGAAACAGTTAGAGTTTGGAGTATTGATGGTAATTTACTAGGAACTCTGCGAGGACATAATGGTTGGGTAAATAGTGTTAGTTTTAGCCCTGACCGACTAACTTTAGCATCTGCTGGTAGAGATAAAACTATTATTTTGTGGCGTTGGGATAGTCTAATTTTACCTAATCCCCAAGCCAATAATGATTGGGTAACAAGTATTAGTTTTAGTCCTGATAGTAATACTATTGCCGGTGCTTGTTTGGATAAAACAATCAAAATCTGGAATCGGGAAGGTAAATTACTCAAAAAATTCATAGCCCATAATGATCAAGTTTGGGCTGTAGCTTGGTCGCCTAATGGTAAAATTATTGCTTCTGCTAGTAAAGATAAAACTATAAAATTATGGCATCAAGATGGTAAATTATTAAAAACATTATCTGGTCATAATGATCTAGTTTTAGCTGTAGCTTGGTCGCCAGATGGTAAAATTATCGCTTCTGCTAGTAAAGATAAAACCATAAAATTATGGAATCAAGATGGTAAATTACTAAAAACTTTAAATGGTCATACTGATGCTATTAATTGGGTGAATTTTAGTCCTAATGGTAAATTTCTAGCCTCCGCTAGTGATGATAAATCAGTAAAAATATGGACAAGTAATGGCGAACTGATCAAAAATTTAACTGGTCATACTCGCAGGGTAAATGGTGTAGCCTGGTCGCCTAATGGTAAATTATTAGCTTCTGTTAGTCTTGATAGTACGGTGAAAATTTGGAGTGAGAACGGTCAATTACAAAAAACCCTGATGGGGTATGGTGATGGTTTTATTAGTGCTAAGTTTAGTCCAGATGGTAAAACTCTAGCCGTCAGCAGTGATAATAAAATCAGGTTGTGGAATCAAGAAGGTGTTTTAATGATGGTTTTAAAAGGTGATGCAGAAGATTTAAGCAGCGTTAGTTTTAGTCCAGATGGTAAAATATTAGCGGCTGGTAGTGGTAATAGTCATGTAATTTTACGGAAGTTATCGGATATGACATTAGAAAGATTACTGGAAAGTAATTGCCATATATTAAAAAATTATCTACTATATAATCCAAACCTGACCAGAAGCGATGCCTATAAAAAGGAAAGTTATAGAACTTTATGTCAAAATAATTAGGGGAATAATTAGTGATTTATAATTCTTCTTTTTCATCTATTCTTTAGCAAATAAAAAGCCATATAGGACTATGCAAATTACTTTTTTACCAGATGATATCACCGTTAATGCCCAAGTAGGAGAACCGTTGTTAGATGTCGCAGAACGGGCTGGAGTATCCATTCCTACCGGTTGTCTGATGGGAACTTGTCACGCTTGTACTGTAGAATTAGATGATGGTGAAGTTATCCGGGCTTGTATTACCGCAGTTCCACCAGGAAAAGATAAATTAACGATACATCTTTTTAGTGATCCAACTTGGTAATTATCTATGCAGCAATCTACTTCCAATCATAATCAAGATTTTATCAGACAACTAATAACTTTAGTTGCTGTTGTTGGTGCTTTTGTGGTGAATGTAGCATCAAATATTTTTCCCTTAAATGGACTGAGTATAGGGGCAATTTCTAACACTTTATTTAAAGATGTGTTGATTATTCCTGCTAACTATGCTTTTGTCATTTGGGGAGTGATTTATTTAGGACTATTCGCTTTAGCAGTTTATCAATTTCTACCTAACCAAAAACAGGATGCAGATTTACGCAAAACAGGTTATCTGTTAGTGATTGCTTCTGTTTTTCAAAGTATTTGGGTGTATTTATTTTTATCTAGACTTTTTGCTTTTTCTGTTGTGGCTATGTTCGGTATTCTCATACCGCTGATGGCTATTTATCATATTTTAGGCATTGGCAAAAAGCGGGTATCTCAAACGAAAAAGTTATGCTTGCATAATCCTGTGAGTATTTATTTGGGTTGGATTTCTGTGGCAACTGTGGTAAATGTGGCTTCTGCACTATATTTTTATGGTTGGAATGGTTGGGGTATTAATAGTCAGGTCTGGACTATCATCATGTTGGTGATAGCAACAACGATTGCGGCTGTGATTGCAATTAGGTACAAAGATATTCCCTATACTGGTGTTACGGTTTGGGCATTAATAGCGATCGCTGTTAAACATAGTAATATTGATTTATTGCGGAATTTAGCGATATTTTTGGCATTTATCTTGACAAGCATTATGCTATTTAAGACACAAATTAAAGACTAAAAGCCCACTTTAATGGACAATACACCAATTACTCTTTATCGACAAGGAAATGCCAATTCCCCCAGAATGGATAATGTTCGCCCTAATAAAGATATAGCTTGCTATGATAAAGATGGGCAAGTGTGGGTTATCAGGGGAAACGCATCTAATTTTTTTTGACAAAATGTAACTTCTATGAATAGATAAAAAGGGCAGTATTACCATGTTAATATCAAGCCAATAAATGAGTATGAAGAAAATTTGATGGTAAATTC
>NZ_VILA01000039.1:0-754 GCF_009712025.1 Dolichospermum sp. UHCC 0406 | reverse complement strand
AGAAATTCATAAGGCATTGATAATAAATTCAGGAAAAAATGAGAGAATGAGACTGAATTACCAAAAAATGCCTTCATAATATGAATTACCAAAAAGAAGAAATGGAGAGTAAAAACATAGATCACTTAGGAATAATAGCAGGAATAATAGATGAGATAGGAATAGTAGAAAAAATTAATGGGATATTCCCAATAGATAGTAGATAGAAAGTAAATTATTGAGAAGTAGTTAAAGCAATTATTCTCAATGGACTAGGCTTTGTATCAAGACCACTATATTTATTTCCAGAATTCTTTAAAGACAAAGCCGTAGAACATTTAATAGGAGGAGGGATAAAAGCGGAAGATTTAAATGACGATAAAATAGGTAGAGTCATGGATAAACTTTACAAATATGGCTGAACTAAATTATTCTTAATCATTGCCTTAGAAGTAGTAAAGAAATATGGAATAGACACAAAATATTCCCATTTAGACTCAAGCTCATTACATTTACATGGAAAATATGATAATTGCCTCAATAATCCAGAAAAAGAATTAGGAATAAATCGAGAACATCCAATTATGATTACACAAGGATATTCTCGTGACCATCGCCCCGACTTAAAACAATGTATATTAGATTTAATAGTAAGTAGTGATGGAGATATACCATTATTTTTCAGAGGAGCATCAGGAAACGAATCAGATAAAGCAGTATTCGCTCACATCTTAGTAGAATATTCTAAACAAGTAGATTTTGAAAGTATCATGGT
>NZ_VILA01000038.1:0-383 GCF_009712025.1 Dolichospermum sp. UHCC 0406 | reverse complement strand
CAAAAAAATCCAAGAAGAGTTTTTGAAAGTTAACAAACAAGTAGCGAAATTAGAACAGGAAGAATTTACAGATAAATCTTTGACAGAATTAAAAATCAAAGAAATAACAACCAAATTAAAATATCATCAAATATCAGACTGGGAAATTACTGAAACCAATAAAGGGAAAACAACAGTTTATAGAGTGAAATGTAAATTAAGAGAAAATCAAGAGTTAATTACACAACAGCAAAACTCTTGTGGCAGATTTATTTTAGCCACCAATATTTTGGATACGATTGAGTTAGAGTCAGAAGAAATCCTCAAAATATATAAAGAACAACAATCTACAGAAAGAGGATTTAGATTTATCAAAGACCCGTTATTTTTCGCGGATAGTCTGT
>NZ_VILA01000037.1:0-400 GCF_009712025.1 Dolichospermum sp. UHCC 0406 | reverse complement strand
TATCGGTGTTTAAAAGCTATTTCAACAACAATATTTAATTCAAGGTGTGGAATCAGTTCTCAAAAAGATAACCGATGAAATTGTAAAAATAAAGATAATAACTAAGATAATAAATAATATTTTTGGCAAGTAGTAGGTAGGAATTGTAAGATATGACAATGCGACTCCGTTAAATTAAGAATTCGTTGAAATCCTTGTGTCATCAAAATATGAATACCTTGGAAACATTGAAATATCCATCTTAATGTAGGAGATTCTGTGGGTCTATTCAGTTGATTTTTAACTGTGGCTTTTTGTGCCTTCAATGACATTCTTAATTGTCTTTGTCCTAAATTATAAACCAAAAGGCATAATGCCATTAACATCATCATTGTCTCTACTCTTTCGGGATTTTTCACAA
>NZ_VILA01000036.1:0-300 GCF_009712025.1 Dolichospermum sp. UHCC 0406 | reverse complement strand
AGGGTCATAGCAGTGTGGTTAACTCAGTAGCCTGGAGTGGAGATAGTCTGACCTTGGCTAGTGGTAGTCATGATAACACCGTGAAACTGTGGGATGTGCAGTCTGGGGACTGTGTGCAAACTCTAGAGGGTCATAGTGATTCCGTTAGGTCAGTAGCCTGGAGTGGAGATGGTCTGACCTTGGCTAGTGGTAGTAATGATAATACGGTGAAACTGTGGGATGTGCAGTCTTGGGAATGTGTGCGAACCCTAGAGGGTCATAGCAGTGTGGTTAACTCAGTAGCCTGGAGTGGAGATGGTC